>JBEIRZ010000216.1:0-7527 GCA_040375695.1 Planctomycetaceae bacterium | reverse complement strand
TCGGCTCCTCGGGGCGACCTGCCGTTTTGATGTCATCGCGATCTGGTGGCCGCCGCAGCTCGATGAACCCGAGCGGATCGAACATTATCGTTCGGCCTTTGAAGCGACGGGACTCGACAGCTTCTTCACCTGATCGGGTTGGCGTGTCGCAGCCATGCGAGTGGCTCGACGCGAAAGTGGCTCGAAGAAGGAAGTGGCTCGACGCGAAAGTGGCAAGGCTCGTTGGTAGACGGACGCCAGACGCTTCTAGCAGCAGGTCGCAAGTTTCGAATGGCAGATTTCAAGGGTTCAAGTTGCGGGATGCGGTTGATTCGGGGCAGGCGGCGCTGGTCGCTTGTCGCTAAAATCACCCTTTTGACACCAGCTACCCCTGAGGACACCCGTGATGCGATTGGCGATCTGCAACGAGACGTTCGGAGACATGCCCCTGGAAAAAGCGGTCGAATTGGCGGCCTCGTTGGGGTACACCGGGTGGGAAGTCGCCCCCTTCATGCTCGGCACGGACGCGATGTCGATCGATCCCCAGTATCGTCGCCGATACCGAGAGACGGTCCGGGCCGCGGGGCTCGAAATCATCGGGCTACACTGGTTGCTCGCCAAGACCAACGGCTATCACTTGACGACGCAAGACGGCAACACGCGGGCGCGGACGACGAAGTATTTTCAGCACCTGATTCGGTTGTGCGCGGACCTTCGGGAAGGGGAAAGTTCCCCGGGGGTGATGGTCCTGGGGAGCCCTATGCAGCGGAACCGCGAACCGGGGGTGATGACCGAGATGGCGATCGCGAATGCCGCCGAGGTTTTGGCGCCGCTGTCGCCGCTGTTGGAACAGGCCAACATCCGCATCGCGCTGGAACCGCTGGGGCCGCAGGAGGGTAATTTTTTAAACACTGCAGACGAGGCGAGGATGTTGAAGGCCCACCTGCCGAGCCCCGCGTTCGGGTTGCACCTCGATGTGAAGGCGATGTCGACCGAGCCCGAACCGATCACGACGGTGATCCGCAAGCATGCCGATTGGATGATCCACTTTCACGCCAACGACCCGAACCGCCGTGGGCCTGGGATGGGTGAGGTGGACTTTGTTCCGATCATCAAGACGCTGCGCGAAGTCGGCTATGACGGATGGGTCAGCGTCGAGGTCTTTGATTACGAACCGGGGGCTGAAAGGCTCGCCAGCGAAAGCATTCAGACGCTGCAGCGGGCATTGGCCGCGACGTGACCCTTGTGTGCCTTTTTCATAGCTGTTCGGGGCCTAAGGATCGCGTCTGGAGAACTCACTGCGGGAGATCAGTGGCGCTGGATCAGTGAATCGGCGAGGTCGGCGAGATTGCGGAGGCTATCGCAATGCCCGGTGTAACGGAGACGTGGCCGGATCGCGTCGGTCGCGCCGCGACCTCCGATCAGGAGTGCCGTTTGCTTGGGCAACGAAGCCGCCAACCGGTTGAAATCCTCGATCAGGGCATCCTCGTCGTCGACGTGCGAGATACTGAACCAGACGACCCTCGGCTGGTACTCTTGGACGGCCTTGAGGAAGTCGAATAGGGGGAGGTTAGAACCTAGGGAAGTCGCCCGCCATCCCCGTTCGCAAAGGGCGAGTTCGACGAGGGCGGTGGGAAGTTGGTAATGGTCACCTTGGGGTGAGCCGCCGATGGCGACCGGCCCTTCGCTGGGAGCGGACAAACGCTGCTTCAATCGATGGATCAATTCGAGGGCGATGTTGCAGGCACGCCGCTCTTGATAGACCGCCGCTTCGCCGCATTCCCAGCGTTCCCCGAGCCGATGCATCGCAGGGGTCAGCAGCAGATCTGCGGCGGTAACGAGCGGGAAGCCGAGGGCCACCAGGAGATCGATCTGGCGGATGCAATCGGGATGACGGCCGTGAAGGAGGGCATCGGAGAATCGGTCAGAGATCTCCTTCAGTTGGGCGGGGCCGAGGTGCTGGCCCGACGATTCATGGCCGGTCGCGGCGAATTCGGCCAGCCGACCGGCTTGCCCTCGAGGTTCGCTGAAAGGGGCCGACGCCACGGAGGCGACAGGAGGAAATGTCGTCCCTGAAGGGGGATTTCCCGGCGATAGGTTACCACCGGTTGCGGTACTTGCGGAACGCTCCCAGGCGTTGTCGCCTCGATCGCGGGCGTCTCGCGGGGGGGGTTCGTTTTGGGACAGACCGTCACCACCGACGGTGCTGAGTCGGGGAAAACCGGACGTCGCCTTCAATTGCCGCAGCAATTCCTCGACCGATTCCTCCGAGATCCGGCGATGCCCACCTGCAGTCCGCAGGACCGGGACGACGCCTTGATCGAGCCAACGCTTCACCGACGACTCACTGACACCAAGCCGCTCGGCGACTTGCTTCGGCGAGTAATGATCCACGTTGGTTGCTCCTTTCGAGAACGTTTTGAACGTTTTGGTCGTGTCCTAGTCTATCGGATCGTCGCAAAATGAACAGGTTCTGGCGGGAAAAACTTTGAAAAACATCGAATTTTCTTCTGTTTGGTGAGCGTAACAAGTTATTTACAACAAAAGCTGAAAAAATTCGGTGTGGCGATTGCAAACGTTCAGACGATCACTTAAAAAGAACGAGTTGAATGTTTTGAATGTTTTCCGCTTCGCCGCACAGCGGTTGATCCGAGGTGGAACGGCGAAAGGCATCCGCGGTCCGAGAGTCGGTCGAAAACCCTAGGGGGACGGTGATCATGGCAACGAAGAAGTCGGGGATGAAAGCGGCGATGGCAGCAGCGGGGCAGGGGTCTGGCGTGGGACTTGCGACGCTGGAAAAGCCGAAACGAACGGTCGCTCGGAAAACGACATTGAAGGGCCAAGGGGTCGAATCGGTCTCGGTGGCAAAGGTACCGAGGCCTGCGGCCAAGTCGGGTCAAAGCCCGAAGTGGCTGAGGATGTCGGAGCTTGCGGAGGCCTACCAGGCTTGGTCGCCAGCGATGGCAGAGTTCGGTGACGGATCGCTCGAAACGCTGAAAAAGCTAACCCGCAGGGTCTTGAAGACGGAAATCGGATTCATCCTGCACCCCGTGTTCGAAGCGAAAGGGGCTGCCGAAGAGATTTTTGCTGAGTCTTTGGGGCTGGCGCCGCGCGACAACCGGTTGGGTTTGACCGCGGCGAAGCGGGCTGGGGTCGATTCTCCGGATCAGGTCAGCCGGTTGTGTGAGGCGAAGCTGTTGTCGCCCCAGCAGGAAGTGATGTTGTTCCAGCGGATGAATTTTCTTCGTTACCAAGCGATGCAGGAGCGTGCGAAGCTCAATCCGGAGCGTCCGTCGAAGCGATCGCTGGAGCTGGTCTATCGCTTGCTGGCGATGGCCGATTGGCATCGCGACAGGATCGTCGAAGCGAACACGCGGCTGGTCTTTTCGATCATCAAGAAGTTCGTCAACAGCAACAACCCATTCGATGACTTGCTCAGCGAAGGGATTGTCGCCTTGATGCGAGCGGTCGAGAAATTCGATTTCGGCAGGGGCTTTCGCTTCAGCACCTACGCGACACAAGTCGTCCGCCGAGGGGCTTATCGCCAGGTGATGGAGACGCAAGCGGAACGTTCCAAATTGCAATCGGGAGTGGAGGAGATGGGGTTGGACATCAGCGACGAGGGGCGTCAATCGGCGATCAGCGAACAGCGCTGGCACCAGTTGCAGTCACGGCTGAGCGTGATGATGGGCGACTTGGATCGCCGCGAGCGGTTCATCATCCGGGCCCGTTTCTCGCTCGGTTCGCACCGCAGGGTTCATACGTTGCAATCGCTCGCCGATCGCCTAGGCGTTTCGAAGGAGCGGGTCCGCCAGCTTGAACAGCGGGCAATGGAAAAGCTGCGTGCGATGGCGGGGACGGTCGCTTTGGCCGAAATGGAGGCGTGAATTGACTTCCGCCGAGCCGTCGCGGTTTGAGGTGTCCTGTCAGGTACCGGTATCGCGAGAGGCACTTTTCAATTATCACGCCGCCCCGGGTGCGCTTGAGCGGCTGATCCCGCCGTGGGAATCGGTAACGATCGAGTCGTCTGATCGGTCGCTCGACCCTGGGTCACGAGTCGTTCTGAAGATGGGTTTGGGGCCGATCCCACTCCGCTGGGTCGCGGTCCATGGCAAGTGCGAGCCACCGAAATTCTTTGAAGACAGGCAAGAGAGCGGTCCGTTTGCTGCCTGGCATCATCTCCATCGGTTCGATGAGGTCCCCAGAGAGCTCGGTGGCGGGGCGATGCTCACCGATCACGTCGATTACCGGCTACCGCTGGGGCGGCTGGGTGCGTTTTTCGGCGGTCGGGCGGTGCGGGGTCAGCTCGAAGCGATGTTCCGTTACCGACACCGTGTGACGCATGACGATTTGACTTTATTCGACCGGTATCCATCGCGTCCGATGGCGATCGCCGTATCGGGTGCGAGCGGTTTGGTCGGCACGCAGCTCGGTGGGCTCCTTGGGCTGGCCGGTCATCGGGTGATCCGATTGGTTCGTGAAATCGCGCAGGGTGACGGCGGGACGGGGTCCTTGGGGATGGCCGGCGGATCGGGACCGAACCGCCTAGCACGCGGTGCATCCCCTGCGGTCGCGGTTTGGGGCGGTCCGGCGGAGGCGGAGCGATTGGAAGGGATCGATGCCGTCGTTCACCTGGCGGGGAAGTCGATCGGCGAGGGGCGTTGGAACGAGAGACGCAAGCGAGAGATCCGAGACAGTCGCGTGATCCCGACGAGACAGCTCTGCGAAGCGCTAGCGAAATTGGATTCGCCCCCCAAGACGTTGGTTTGCGCTTCGGCGATCGGCATTTATGGTGATCGCGGCGACGAGCTGCTCGACGAACAGTCGCCTCCCGGGGATGACTTCTTGTCACAGGTCGCGAAGGAGTGGGAAGACGCGTGTCGTCCGGCGCGTGAAGCGGGGATCCGCGTCGTCCATTTGCGGCTGGGGATTGTCCTTTCGCCGCGAGGTGGTGCGTTGCAGAAACTGCTGTTGCCCACGAAGCTCGGGTTGGGCGGGAGGATGGGATCGGGAAAGCAGTGGTGGAGTTGGATCGGGATCGACGACGTGATCTCGGCGATTTATCACACGATCGCAACGCCTGTGATGGCGGGTCCGATCAATCTCGTTTCGCCCAACCCGGTGACGAATGCTGAGTTCATCGATTGCCTAGCACACGTCTTGCGGAGGCCGGCGTGGGTCCCGGCACCGGCACCTCTGCTCCGACTGGCCCTTGGGGAAATGGCCCAGCCGTTGTTGCTGGGGAGCACACGTGTCGCCCCGACGAAATTGGTCGAAAGCGGTTATCAATTTCGCGATCCGTCACTTGTCGGTTGCCTGAGGCACCTCCTGGGACGGGCATCCGGATAAACTGGGCAAGGCCGGAAGCGGCGGCAGACGCCCTGGCCAGGAGATGGGGAGGGGGTCGGATCGGGTCAGGTGTGCAAAAAATGCCGAAAAAAGCCGTTTT
This sequence comes from Planctomycetaceae bacterium, assembly GCA_040375695.1. Taxonomy (GTDB): domain Bacteria; phylum Planctomycetota; class Planctomycetia; order Pirellulales; family Pirellulaceae; genus UBA6163. The sequence continues at coordinate 2,099 of JBEIRZ010000216.1, read as the reverse complement.
TTTCGGCGGTTGGTGGGTTGCACGGGCCCGACAAACGGTTTTAATCATGACCGTACCGGAACTTTCGGTTTGTTCTTGTGAATTTCCGAACCGCCTTCCCCCTCTCACCGCTCTAGCGAAAGGTATCTCGATGGCAAAGGTAGCCCCCAAGGCTCTGACGAAGACCCAGATCATTGCGAACATCGCCGACAAGACCGAGTTGACGAAGAAAGACGTCGCTGGCGTCTTCGACGCTCTTTTCAGCGAGATCGAATCCCAGCTCAAGAAAGGCTCGGCCGGTCAGTTCACGATTCCCGGTCTCTGCAAGATCGCCGTTAAGGACGTGGAAGCGAAGCCCAAGCGGAAGGGTCGCAACCCTGCCGACGGCTCCGAGATTTGGTTGGCCCCCAAGCCTGCCAGCCGTCGCTTGACGATTCGTGCCCTCAAGGGCCTCAAGGATTCTGTTTGATCTGGGTAGTAACGTGGCGAGTTACTCGTCGCGTCGCGACCTGCTTGCGAATGGTTCGGATGATTCGCCGATTGTCGGAGTGCCGGTGATCTCAGATTGTCGGAATGCCGGTGATCGCAGATTGTTAATGTTGGTCGGTTTCGCCTCGGTCAGGCGCGGTCATCTTCGGCGACGAGTGACAGCAAAGCCGCCGAGCTAGTAATCAAAAAACCGCGGTACCGAAAGCTTCGGCACCGCGGTTTTTTAGTTCGTATTCGATCGGAACGAGCCGTCGAAAAAGCGATTCATCTTCGAGCCCGATCAGTTGGTTTTGGAACCGGCATCGAAGCCCTTCGTTGGCTTGTTGATTTCGACCTTACGAGCGGTCGGGGCCTGCGTCGCCTTGGGGAGGTGAACCGTGAGGACGCCGTCTTCGTACTCGGCCGAGATCTTGTCGCGGTTGACGTCCTGCGGCAGCCGCAGGGTGCGTCGGAAATCGCCAAAGGTGCGCTCGACGCGATGGTAACGCTCGCCATCGGTTTGTTTGATCGAGCTACGCTTGCCGTGGATCACGAGGTGATCTTCGGTGATCTCGATGTCGGCATCTTCCTGCTTTACCCCCGGAAGGTCGACCGACACGATGTAGTCCGACGCGGTTTCGCGGATATCCATCTTGGGAGAAAAGACCCCGCCGGTGCCCGTAGCGGCGGCGGGTGCCGGGGTGGCGACCGTGCCCATCAACGTCTCGACGAGCGTGTTGACATCGTTGGCCCAATCACCCAGCGAACGGTTCAGTCTGGATTCGGGAAAAACGTTTTTCATTTCGAATTCCTTGGGAAGGAAAGGGTGGACTGCACTTCCCTGGGCCGCTGCCACCGTGACAGTCAGCTTGCGGATCGGAAAAAATAAAAAGCAAAGGCCGTGCCAACCGCTGGCCTACCGGCCTTTGCCCGCCGGCGGTTGAGGCTAGTCCGGCGGACGATCGGGATTGGGTGCCGGAGCTAGAGCCACTTGCGTCACCGTATGTGGGCTTGCAAATGGCCTTTTTTGGGGGAGCAGCGGGCCTTTTTTGGGGGAGCGGCGGGTCGGTTTTGGGGACCAGCCGACCGGTTCGCGTCGGGACGAGTGTCGGCGGCGTAACCGTTGCGGCTTACCCGCCCGGTTCGGATGACCCGGAAATCGATTCTTTTACCCTTTTTTTTGCGAGTTCCCCAATTTTTGAGTACACTCAATGTCGCATATGTCTCTGAAGGCCTCGCTGATTTCGTCTCGTCCTTTCCGCGGTTCAAACTAACTGGCCATCACTCACCGGAACTTCGCCCCCATGAAGACCCCATTGATCGCCCTTTGCCTGATGCTCGTTGGCCTCATCACGTCGCCCCAGTGCGTCTTTGCGGCAGAGCCCAAACGCTTGGCGGCCGCCGATTCGAAAGTCGCGGCGGATGAACCGTTGGTGCAGTGGTTCGAGGCGGAGAAGGCTGGGCAAATCGAAGTCAAGTTCTTCCCGAAGGACGCGACCGAAGCGACGATCTTTGTCCGCAACCTGACCGATGCCCCGCTCCGCATCAAGCTCCCGGACGCCTTCGCCGCGGTCCCCGCCAACGCACAAATGGGCATGGGTGGGATGGGCATGGGCGGGATGGGTGGCATGGGTGGCGGCGGTATGGGTGGC
>JBEIRZ010000605.1:0-2004 GCA_040375695.1 Planctomycetaceae bacterium | reverse complement strand
GGCATTTCTGGAGGGTGGTGGGGTGAATCGCGGGGGTGAGGGGCGGGATTTGGTGGTGTTTGGTGGGATGAAACGGCCGTTGGGGGTGGGGATTTGGCGTCCGGCGGGCCGATAACCCGTATAATTCCAACCTGTTGGTCGGCACTTTTCTTTCGTTCGTGAAGACGAGCGGGGGATCGGGGCCTTACAATCGGTCGGATCGCTTCCATCCGTCCGATCGGCTGGGTCGTGGCGGATGGAAGCAGTTTTCGCTTTTGATTGACTGAAGCTTTTCTCGGCGGCTGGTCCTTTGACGACTTCCGACTCCTTCGACGACGAACGCGACCCGCAGGGCGACTTGACGGTCGGAGGCGAGGCGTCGGTCTTGCCTCCCCCGGTGGCGCGGAATTTTGCCGTGGAGCCCCCGGTCGCGCCGCCCCCGGTGAGGGTTGCCCCGCCTGCGCTATCGCCACCGCCGGTCCGGCCCCCGGCGGCCACGCGCGTCTTTTCAGAGCCGCCTGTCGCGGCCGTTGTGGTGGAAGGGGCGGCCGTTTTCGAGGGAGGGGCACCGCCCCAGGTCGATTCCGGCTTTGGCGGGTTCGTCATCGACACATCGAAGCCTAAAGGGAAGGTCGTCGAGGAGCAGCCGCAGGCCGATGGGGAAGCGGAAGGTGAAGACGCGGAAGGGGTGAAGGAACGGAAGAGATCGTTTTTCGATTTCGCCCCACCGTGGCTGATCAGCCTCGTCGTCCATTTGATCATCATCATCAGTCTGGCGATCGTCGTCACGCCGGTCGGCGATGGGCTCAACAGTTTGCTGTTAACGATCGGGCAGTCGGACCAGCAATCGGATGGGGAGTTCACCGAGTTCCAGATGGGTCAGGACGAGGTGATCGACGTCAACGATTCGATGGATTTGGAACCGTTGGCCCCGGTCGACCTTTTGTCGTCGGCCGAGATGGAGCTGGACGGGGAAAAGTCGGAGTTGGTCGAATTCGAGAAGGGGTGGGGGGAAGAGATCTTGCCGGTCGCGAAGATGTTCGTCGGCCGCAGCGGCGCGATGCGAAAGACGTTGCTATCGGTTTATGGCGGTACGGCGAAGACGGAAGACGCGGTCGAGTTGGGTTTGAAATGGTTGACGAGGCAGCAGGGTCGCGACGGGTCGTGGAGTATTCGTGGGCCGTATGGGGATGGGGCATCCGGCGAGAACAAGGTAGCCGCGACGGCGATGGCGCTGCTCGCTTTCCTGGGGGCGGGGCACACGCATCAGGGGGGTGAGTATCGGGGGACGGTCAGCAAGGGGATCAAGTGGTTGGTCGAGCAGCAAGACCGCGACGGCTTTTTTTGTAAGGAAGGGGCGTCCCACCAGCGGACTTATGCACAAGCCCAGAGTTCGATCGTCGTCTGTGAGTTATATGGGATGACGGAGGATTCGTGGTTGCGTGAGCCGGCGCAGTTGGCGCTGAATTATGCCCAGCGGGCGCAGGGGCCTGATGGGGGTTGGCGTTATCAGCCGGGGGATCCCGGGGACACGTCGGTCACCGGGTGGTACGTGATGGCGCTGCAAAGCGGCATGGCGTCGGGGTTGGAAGTGGATCAATCGGTGCTTTACAAGGTCCGCAATTATCTCGATGAGGCCGCGGTGGGGGACGGTTCGGAGTACGCGTATCAGCCCGGTGGTGCGGCATCGGCGGCGATGTCGGCGGAGGGTTTGTTATGCCGTCAGTATTTGGGGTGGGAGCATTCGCAGCCCGAGATGATCACGGGGGTGAACCGGTTGGTCGACCAGGATTGGATGTTCACCCGCGAAGACAACAATGTTTATTACTGGTACTACGCGACGCAGGTGCTGCACCATTTCGGTGGGAGCCAGTGGAAGGCGTGGAACGATTTGATGAAGGAAGAGTTGCCCGACATGCAGGTGAAGCAGGGGCGTGAGGCGGGGAGTTGGGCGCCGCAGCGTGACCGGTGGGCGAGCGTGTCGGGTGGGCGGTTGATGATGACCTGTTTTTCGATCTATTGCTT
>JBEIRZ010000296.1:0-5683 GCA_040375695.1 Planctomycetaceae bacterium | reverse complement strand
TTCCTCGCTGATACGAGTACCATACCCACCGGCAAGAATAACGGCTTTCATGTTGGTGCTTCTGCGACTTGGGCAACCGATTCGATCTGCCAAGAAAAGCTTGGGCGGATAGTGCCCTGCATCAGGCCTGCGTAGCCATGCATGGTCGTGTGCAGTGTCCTTTCAAAATCCTCAGTGGTTTGAAAGGTCAATGCGTTTTGTTCCCAAAAAGAAAGACTGATTCCTTTCTCCGTGAAGGTCAGTGCCGAGCCGATCGAAAAGGTGCCGGTGTTCAGGAGGTTCGCCGGAATTTCACAAGTCGCGACATAGATCCCCGGAATACACGTTTCGCAATCTGCCGGATAGTTCACCGTTGACGAAACGCAAAGATGCTTGCCCGAAGAGTCAAAGATATGAAAATTCGGAAAAGGCCAGCGAACGTCGTCGCGATGGAGTCGAAACTTCATCTTCATGTAGATCGGTTCGGCGATATCGAAGGTGGCCCTGCTGATCCCGTTAGCATCCTCGAGCCATACTTTTTGCAATGTCGCACGATCATCACCCAAGTGAATCCCCGAGGCGATCGGATCAAAGACACAGCCGCGAGAATCTCCGCCGGATGACTGATAAGCCATTACCGCATCTTCGACCAAGCCATCGAAGTCGATATGACCATATTTTAACACGATACCCCGTTTGCAGAGTGCGGTGACCATGCTCATCTGATGGCTGACGAAGAGCACGGTCCGTCCGTCCCCTTGCATGTACTGCATCCGTCCCAAGCACTTCTGCTGAAAGTCGGCATCCCCAACCGCCAGCACTTCGTCGACGACCAGGATTTCGCAATCGAGGTGGGCCGCGACGGCGAACCCTAATCGTACCGTCATGCCGCTGCTGTACCGCTTGACCGGGGTGTCGATGTACCTCGCACAGCCGCTGAATTCGACGATCTCTTCAAGTTTGCGATCGATCTCGTGCTTTCGCATCCCGAGGATCGCGCCGTTGAGATAGATGTTTTCGCGTCCGGTCAATTCCGGATGGAAACCGGTCCCGACTTCTAACAGGCTTGTGATGCGCCCTTTGGTCAAAATCCGACCGCTTGTCGGGGCCGTGACCCGCGACAGGAGTTTTAAGAGGGTCGATTTTCCCGCCCCATTGCGACCAATGATCCCAACGATCTCGCCGTGGTTGATGTCGAGCGATACGTCGCGCAGCGCCCACGCATAATCGTCGCCGTCATCGCCTTTCCGTTCGCGATCATTGACAACGCCGACCTTAGCGAAAGGGTCGGGCTTGCCGCGGAATCGGGCCCAAGCACGCTGCATGTCCTGGTACAGCGTCCCTGTCCCAACCTCGCCCAAGCGATAGAGCTTGGAAACCTCTTCGAATCGAATCGCAACACTCATGACTGAAATCAATACGCCTTCTGGCGACAACTAACAGCTAACTCAAACCGTGTCCATAAAGGTCCGTTCGACCTTGTTAAAAACCGCGGCGGAGGCGAGCAGCAGTATCCCCGCAAAGGCCATGGAGTAAACCAATCCAGACCAGGACAAGCTTCCCGTACCGAGCAATCCGTACCTGGCGGTCTCGATGATCGGCGCGAGCGGATTCCACTTCAATACGTTCGCGATCTCGTTCGGGATCTGAGACGCAGGATAGATCACCGGCGTGGCATACATCAAAAGCTGCACCCCGAATTGCAGCAGGAAGGCCATGTCGCGGTATTTCGTCGTCACCGCGGAGAAGAGCAACCCCGACCCAAGTCCGATCGCTGCCATCGTCGCTAGCAAGACCGGAAAAAGGGCGATCGCCCAGTTCGGCTTCACCTCGCCAGTGACGACATAATAAACCCAGATCGCCAAGAAAAGTGTGAATTGAATGGAAAACCTTAACAGGTTTGAAACGATGATCGAAATCGGAACCACCAACCGCGGGAAGTAGACCTTGCCGAACAGCCCCGCGTTATCGCGGAAAACGTTGGAGGTCTTCGTCAAACAATCGGCGAAGTAATTCCAAAACGCGATCCCGCACATATAAAAAACGATCTGCGGCGCGCCATCGGTCGAGAGTTTCGCGATCTTTCCAAAAACCAATACATAAATCAGGGTCGTAAAGATCGGCTGAATGATCAACCAGACCGGGCCCAAGATCGTCTGCTTGTAATAAGAAACGATATCCCGGCGCACGAACAGCCAAAGGAGGTCCCAATATTCCCAAACGGCCCCCAGGTTAAGATCAAACCAACCGCCATGAGGGGCGATGACGTGGTCCCATTGGTTCGTACCAATTGGTTGCGTCTCGCCCGATGGGACTCGATTAAGGTGTGGAGTTGAGCTAGACAAAAGGGGGGCAGCTTGAGCTGAAATTATTATCGGAACGACCAGTAATGATCTCTTTTTAACGACCGTCGCCAACAAGGTCCAGGAGCGCACGAAACTGAAGATGATCGCACCGACCGGTGGCACGACAGACGCCCATAGATAGCCGATAGAGGTTCTGCGATAGCGTTTCGGCGACAGGGTGCATTGACATCACAAACGAACAACCGCCAAGCGAGTTTCTGGTCGGTTCGGATCGCGACGTCAAAGCGTGGCAAGGAGAAGGTTAAACCAAGGGTCAAACCTGTCACCGTTTCAATCACGACGGATCGTTTCGACGCATCGCGACGAGCGCGAACCGCCGGCCCAAGACCGGCGATTCCGAGCCGAGGGGTTGTGGTTTCTGCTCGGTGTCAAGATTCCAAACGTAACGCTCGTACTTCTCATTGGGAAAATAAGTGAGAACCCCCTGCGCGCTCCCCCCATAGCTTTCCAAGCCGCATGCGACATGGACCTCGATGAACCAATCGATGTCACGCCCGATGGTTTCGATGGAGCCCTGGAGCGATTTTTCCTCGAAGCCCTCGATATCGACGAAGATGACGTCGGGGGCACCATACTTTCTCGTTAGGGAATCAATCGTGATTGCCTCAACCACCCTCCCAGACCCTTTCTCGGATACGTTGCCATTGAGCCCATCGAAGAATCGGATCTGGCCATCCTGATCCGCGATAACCGCGTGATGCACCGTGACATTCTTCATTTCATTGATCCGGAGATTTTCGTTTGCCACATCGCAATTATGCCTCGTACCTTCGACGGCAATGACGCGGCCCGACTCACCGACGATCTTGGCCATGATCATGGCGACAACGCCCTGGTGTGCTCCGAGGTCGAAGATCGTCGCTCCCGGACGAAGATTCCCCGAAGCGAGCAAGTCGATTTCTTCTAACCTATCCCAGTCTTTGTCATACCACCCTTCGCCGACGCCGTCGGCGATCAATACCTTCAGAGGATATCCACAAAATGAATGCTCGACGACGCGCCTTGAGAACTGTTCAATCCCGCGTCGTATTTTGAATGATCGGAGTAAGTCCCACAGGAATTGCGGCGTTATCTTCCGAAGAAAATCCTTCATCATCATGTTGCCAAAAACTTGACCGGCCGAACCATCAGGCAATCGCTAAAAACGCTTACCGCCACCGGCACATTCGATTCGTCTACTAGCGATCGGTTCGCTTGAAGGATCCGGCGTTAGCCATTTGCGGAAATTTTGGCATCTCGATCAAGCCAGAATCAGCAGATCGGTAAACGACTGGCTGTTAAAGCCTAATTGGTGGTAGAGGCGATCAAAGGCGTCTGCCGTGATTGCCCTTCGTTCGGCGGGCTTGGATAGGTCATAGAACCAGCGGTAGCCTGCGGCGTGAATCGCTTGCTTGAAAGCATCAAAGCAGCCGGATTGCTCCCACCCATGCGGCCAAAACTCGACCACCAACGGAGGGTTCGTACGCAGCAACTTCGTTGCTCCGGCAAGAACAAATCCTTCAAAACCTTGGGTGTCCATCCAAATGAGCGTCGAATTAGGCTCGATCATCCCGACGGTCTCGTCCAGCGTCAAACAAGGAACGCTGATCGTCTTTCGGGAGGATAAGCCGTCACCACCAGACGCTGTTGCCGATCTAATGCGATGGTCGCCGGAATTGTCTTCGCATATACCCATTTCCAGTTCTTTAACGCTCCCGTCGCCGAGCGCGCAATTCCGTGGGTCGATCCGATCTGCCAACCCATTGATATGGATGTTCGCTACGAGGAGCGAGTAATTGTTCGGTTCTGGCTCGATCGCAACCGCCCGTTCAAACAGCCCACGTTTAACCGCCGGTATGCAGATGACTCCGATGTTTGCCCCGATATCGATGAGACACTTCCTTTGGAACGTCGTGCCGAGCAACGGCAACATCGTTTCAAAATTTTCGAATTCGAACTGACCCGAAGCGAAAAGGCGGCGTCCGATCACTCGATCTTTACACGAGACGACAAAGGACTCCGGTCCCTTCGGTGTTAACAGCAAGGACTCCTTCGGCTGGGCATCGAAATAGCCGACACGAAATAACTTGCTAAACAGCAACGGATATTTCGCCATGACAGTCGCAAGACATTGGAACAATGCCTCAACCGGGGGCTTTAACCTGCTTTTAATCTGATCAGAAAACAACAATCATCACCTCGGTCATACACCGAGTTGCCAGAAGGGCCCAAGTAGGGAGTGACCAGAAACCATCAGTCGAAAACACAGATATTCCCGCCACTCACCGCACAATCATGACGGCGACGTTTCAAATCCTTATCGACCACGCCGAACGCTAACGCAATATCGACCGAATTCGACGATCGATAACATCCACATTTCCCGACCACGTTACCAACCATAACCAACCACCTCTATATTCGGATCGTCGTGAGCCGATTCCGAACCGATTTCCAAGACCCTGCCCTTTTAAAACGATTCCGTTTTACTTTTTCGCGATACAGCAACGATGCTCTTCCAGATCGGTGCGAACCGGCCGGCACCACCAATGGTCTCCACATCGAACCCGTTCTCGATCAGGAAAGGTACCATTGTCGCTTTTGACCATAACTTGATGTGGCCACCTACCCGCGCCGGCTGGTGATGATCATCCCATCGATTACTTATGCTAAGTAAAAGATTTTTTACGTAGCCGTAGTAGGGGCAAGTGATGATTAAAACGCCTGCCTCGGGCAGCCGTGAGCGGGCAGCCTTGACCAAAGCAGCCGGATCGAAGAGGTGCTCGATAACCTCACTCGAAATCACCGCATCAAAAGTCCCAAGATCGTCGAGACTGTCATACACCCCTCGATTGACAAAGCGAATACCCGGGTGGGATTTCGCCGCGATCATGAAACCATCACGATCCGGCTCGATCGCGGTCATCTCAAAGCCGTCCGCAGCCAATAGCGCCGTCATGGCCCCGTTTCCACAGCCGATATCAAGGACCCGTTTGCAACCAAGGCGAGATAGGTGATTCGCTATCGCATCTTTGCAGTAATCGACGGAATTTGCCGCCTGGGATGTTTGCCACCCGTAGGCTTTTGGTGCTTCTGGTTGCCGGGCCGTCATGCTGCTGCTTTATCTAGACGCTAAGAGACGCTTCGCCCGAAACGCACCAATGTCAGAATCCACCATCATCCCGACCAACGATTCGAAGCCGATTTGGGGTGACCAGCCGAACATTCGTTTCGATTTGGATGAATCCCCGACGAGATTCGAAATTTCGGTCGGCCGATCGAAGCGTGGGTCGTGGCGATAGTGATTCCGCCAATCGAGTCCTGCGTGCCTAAAGGCGGCGTCTAAAAATTCCTCGACG
>JBEIRZ010000148.1:0-10388 GCA_040375695.1 Planctomycetaceae bacterium | reverse complement strand
TTATGATGGGGCAAACCACTTGGTGGTTGCGGTCCGGGGGGCGGGCTTTGAATTTGGGCAGTTTGGCGTTTTGTCGTGAAGGTGGTGATGTCTCGTGAATTGCGGGACGTGACCTGGTGCGGTCGTTTCGAGTAGGAGAGGAGTACGAGCACGAGCACGAGTAGGAGCACGAGTAGGAGCACGAGTAGGAGCACGAGTACGAGTACGGACAGGGACAGGGGCACGGGCAGGGGCACGGGCAGTTAAGGGGCGAGCACCGCTGGGCTGAGTACGTTTTGGCAGGGGGAACGGGGGTGCGACATTCTGGCGACGGCTACCGATTTTGGGCCGAGATGTCTACACTTTGCGAATGAACGCATCCTCCCCAGCACCCAAAGATGGGGGACGCCGCCTGCTGGTAACCAGCGCGCTCCCCTACGCCAACGGCCCGATCCACATCGGGCACTTGGTCGAATACATCCAGACCGACATCTGGGTCCGGTTCCAGAAGCTTCGCGGCAACCGCTGTGTCTACGTTTGTGCCGACGACACCCACGGCACGGCGATCATGATCCGCGCGGCGAAGGAAGGACGCAGCGAGATCGAGCTAATCGACCAGATGAGCCGCGCCCATCAAGCCGACTTCGCCGGGTTCGACATCCGTTTCGACCATTACGGTAGCACCAACAGCGAAGAGAACCGGGGGCTGTGTGCGGAGTTTTGGAAGGCGATGCGGGACCGGGGGTTGATCGTGCAGCGGGACGTCGCGCAGCTTTACGATCCCGAATCGAAGACCTTCTTGGCTGACCGGTTCGTCCGAGGCAACTGCCCGAAGTGTGGGGCGAAGAACCAACCCGGCGATAATTGCGGCTCGTGCGGTGCCACCTATGCCCCGACCGACTTGATCGACCCCCGCAGCACCTTGAGCGGCGCGACCCCGGTCGTGCGGCAAGCCCCGCACCTTTTCGTCGAGCTCGAGAGGCTGCACCCGTTTCTGGCCGATTGGATCGAGACCGGCGGGGCGCTCCAACCCGAGACCGCGAATTACCTGAAAGGGAATTTTCTCGCCAACGAGCTGCGGGATTGGGACATCAGCCGCCCGGCACCCTACTTCGGGTTCGAAATCCCTGACGCACCCGGCCATTATTGGTACGTCTGGTTCGATGCCCCGATCGGTTACATCGCCAGCACGCTGGGGTGGTGCAAGCTGAACAACGAGCGGCTCGACGATTGGTGGCGGAGCGACGCCTGCCAGATCCACCATTTCATCGGCAAGGACATCGCCTATTTCCATACGCTCTTTTGGCCCGGGATGCTGCACGCCGCGGGTTACACCCTGCCGACGAAGGTCCACATCCACGGCTTCTTGAACGTTGGCGGCGAGAAGATGAGCAAATCGACGGGGACGCTCGTCGCCGCCGAGACGTACCTCAAGCACGCCGACCCTTCTTGTTTGCGTTACTTCTACGCGAGCAAGTTGAGTTCGCGGGTCGAAGACCTCGACCTGGGCCCGGAAGAATTCGTCGACAAGATCAACAGCGATTTGGTGGGGAAGGTCGTCAACCTCGCCAGTCGCGTCGGCAAGTTCGCGGCCCGCACCGGATTGTCCGCGACCTACCCGGATGACGGCGGGTTATTCGCCGCGGCGGCCGCTGCCGGCGAAGAGATCGCCGAGGCTTACGAGTCGTGCGATTATTCGCGGGCGATGCGACGGATCATGGAATTGGCCGACGCGGCGAACCCGTACGTCGAGCAATCCCGCCCTTGGGACTTGAACAAGGACCCGGCAAAAACAGACCAGCTCCGAGACGTTTGCACCGTCACGGCCAACCTCTTTCGCCAATTGGCGATCTACCTCGCCCCCGTCCTGCCGCGTTTGGCACGCCAGTGCGGCGAATGGCTCGGGGACGAGATCGTTCGGTGGGACCAAAGCCAACAGCCGCTGTTGGACCGACCCGTTCGCCCCTTCGTCCGCATGATGGACCGCATCCAAATCGAGGCCTTACAGAAGATGATGGAAGAAAGCCGCACCCCTGACACACCGGCCGCCGACTCGGCCCCCCGTTGGGATGATTCGCCGCTGCCGCTGCAAGCCGAACCGCTGGCCGGCGAGATTTCGATCGAGGACTTCGCCAAGGTCGACCTGCGCGTCGCGCGGATCATCGAGGCGGCACAGGTCCCGGAGGCAAATAAATTGTTGCGGTTGACCGTGAGCCTCGGCGGGGACGAGCGACGTCAGGTCTTTGCCGGGATCAAGGCCGCATACGACCCCGAAAAGCTGATCGGACGGCTTGTCGTGATTGTCGCGAACCTCGCCCCCCGCAAGATGCGGTTCGGCACCAGCGAAGGGATGGTCACCGCCGCCGGCCCCGGTGGCCCCGAAGTTTTCTTGTTGTCCGTCGACGAAGGGGCCCAGCCGGGCCAAAGGGTTCACTAAATGCTTTCGCTCCCTTTCGGTCAGACGCTCGAATGGTTCGACCTCCTTACGGTCGGGCTGTTGATCATCCTCGAAGGCGTCCTGTCGATCGACAACGCGCTCGTTTTGGGCCTGTTGGCCAAACGGCTCCCCGCGCACCAAAGGAAGCGGGCGCTGACGTATGGCCTCGTCGGCGCGTTCGTCTTTCGCGCCGTCGCGATCCTGATGGCGTCCTACCTGTTGCAGTGGAAGGTCGTCAAGCTGATTGGCGGCGGCTACCTCGCCTTTGTCGCGCTGAAGTATTTCCTGTACGAAATGTGGAGCGAAGAGACCGAGCACATCGCGCTGGACGAGCGGGGCGAGCCGATCTTGGTCGATGACGAAACGGGGGAAGAGGTCTCCGGCGGCGAGATGCTCGACGAGATCGAGGCCCGGACCGTCGTCCCCGTCGAAGCGATCGCTCCTTTGGAAGACGCAAACGGCAACGGCAATGGGAACGGCAATGGCAATGCCAGCGGCAAGGCCGGTGTCACCGCGGCGGGATTGACGGCTAAGGAGGGTTTGAAGGGGGCGGTTCGGGGGGCGAAGAAGTACGCCAAGTTCTGGCCGACCGTGGTCGTCATCGAATTGACCGACATCGCCTTTGCCGTCGATTCGATCTTGGCGGCGCTGGCGCTCATCAGCACCAAGGCGCCCGAAGGGGGCGGTATGAACCCGAAGCTTTGGGTCGTGTTCCTGGGTGGGATCCTCGGCGTGGTGTTGATGCGGGTCGCCGCCGTCGTCTTCATCAAGCTGCTCGAACGTTTCCCGAGGTTCGAGGTCTCGGCTTATCTGTTGGTCTTGGTGATCGCCGGCAAGTTGATGATCGACTGGTATTTCAATTCCGGTGCGTCCCACGACCCACGGTTCGATTTCCACAAGGTCGGTAGCCCGGCGTTCAACCTTTTCTGGCTCGCGATGTTGCTGTCGTTCCTCGTCGGTTTCCTACCGAAGAAGGAAGGGCAAGAAGCGTAAGGGCCATGGTGCGATCAAGCCTCGCGCGGGCGCCCCAGTCTGGGTTCCCGCGCGCGGGGTTCACCACGAAGAACACCGAGAGCACGAAGTTTTAAGGGAGTGGTGGGAGTGGTGTTCGTGTAGCGGTCGGGATGGAAAATGGTGGTGTTGCTAAAGGACAAAACGTTTTAGCCCATCTTTTAGCTTGGTGACATTGAAATTGATCAGTAGGCCCGTTTTGGCCCCTGCGAGTTTCATGTAGGTCAAAATTTGGGCTTCATGGATGCGGTGGAGTTGATCGACGCTCTTGAGTTCCAAAATCAACGAAGTGCCGACAAGGATGTCGATGCGGTAACCGCAGTCGATTTGCGTCCCCTTGTAATGGATGGTTAAGGGGACTTGCGATTGATGAGCGATTTCACTGCGTCGTAATTCATACGCTAAGCATGATTCGTACGCGGATTCCAGTAATCCGGGACCTAAATGGCGGTGAACCTCAATCGCGCATCCGATGACACGGTGCGTGAGCGTGTCGAACTCCATCGCTTTTTCCCCGATCGAGTGACTCTGTTGCTGTTTCCGATGTATAAGTGTACGAATGTTTTAAAATACAGGTCAATTATCCATAGCTTGTAATTCGTAACGGATCAAATTAGTCCGCTATTTATTTTCGGTGATCGCATTAAAAACTCCCAAGCTCTTCGTGCTCTCGGTGCACTTCGTGGTGAAACCGGACTCGCTATCGATTGTCAGGAACCGCATCAAGTTGCTCATTACTGATCGTTGATTTCAGTCGGGCACTTGAAATGGGGCTTTTATTGGGCTGACAATGCAGCGGCCGCTTCGGCCCTTTGGTCCCGCCCTTCTCTTGAGGAATCCGTCATGAACCCATCCGAGCTGCGGATGCCGCGTCGATCGTTCGTCGCCGGCTCATCGTTGTTAGCGGCTTCGGTCGCCTCGTCGCGCGCTTCTGCTGCGGCCGATTCGAACGAGAAGGTCCGCGTTTGTGTGATCGGGGTTCGAGGCCGCGGGATGGGGTTGGCCACCAACTTCGCATCCAATCCCAATTCGGTCGTGACCCAGATCTGCGACGTCAACGAAAACCTGTTTGCCGACACGGTCAAGAAGCTTGGTGACATCCAAGGGGTCGAACCGAAGCCGGTGCAAGACTTGCGGCGGGTGATGGACGACAAGTCGATCGACGCGATCGCCGTCGCGACCCCGGACCATTGGCACGCCTTGGCGACGATTTGGGGGTGCCAAGCCGGCAAGCATGTCTATGTCGAGAAGCCGATTTCCAACAACGTCTTCGAGGGGTGGCAAGAGATCCAGGCGGCGCGGAAGTACGACCGGCTCGTTCAGGTCGGGACGCAAAGCCGCAGCATGCCGCATTACCGCGAAGCGATCGAGTACCTGCGGTCCGGCAAGCTCGGCAAGGTCCATGCCGCGAAGGCGTGGAACAGCCAGTTGCGTCGACGCGTCAATGCCGTTGCCGATAGCGCGGTCCCCAAGGGGATCGATTGGGATATCTGGCAAGGGCCCGCACCCGAGCACCCTTACAACGAGAACCGATACACCTACGGTTGGCGTTGGCTGTGGGATTATGGGACCGGCGATATGGGGAACGACGGCGTCCATGACCTCGACATCGCCCGCTGGGGCTTGGGGGTCGATTACCCGACCGCGGTCCAGTGCATGGGGGCGAAGTTGCAGTTCGACGGGGACATTCAAGAGACGCCCGACACGCAGTACGTGACTTTTAACTTTCCCGAAAACAAGGTGTTGATTTACGAACAGCGGCTCTGGTCGCCGTATCACCAAGAGGGTTTCGAAAACGGCGTCGCCTTTTATGGGAACTCTGGCTACATGCTGATCGGACGAGCTGCATGGAAGGTCGTCGAGAAGGGGAACAAGGTCGTCATCGACCGCACGGCCGACCGTTCGGATATGCCTCACATCGAAAATTTCGTCTCAGCGATCAAGTCGAAGGGATCGCTGAACTGCGACATCGAAGAGGGTTACAAATCGACGCTGCTGGCCCACCTGGGGAACCTCGCGTTCCGCCTGGGCAAGCCGTTGTCGTTCGACCCGGCGACGCAAACTTTTGTCGGCGATCCCGATGCCAACGCGTACCTGAAGCGTGCGGGACGCAAACCCTTCGTCATCCCCGAACAGGTCTAACAGCCACAAAGCCGAAGTAAGCAACGATGAGTAACGAACTGAAGTTTGATCGACGCCGATTTCAAAAGTGCCTGTTGGCGGGTTTGGGGGCGGCGGCCGTGTCGGGCCGCCGCGGCATGGCCCAGACGCGTGATTTGCCGCCTGTCCGGGCGATCACACGGGGGCCGAAGCACCATTGGTTCGGCTATTACGACAAATTGCAATTCTCGCCTGACGACCGGTTCGTTTTGGGGAACCGTGTCGATTTCGAGCACCGTTCGCCGACGGGGGACGATGTCATCGAAGTCGGGATGGTCGACCTGCAATCGAAGGACGAATGGATCCCGCTAGGGACATCGCGGGCGTGGAATTGGCAGCAGGGTTGCATGTTGCAGTGGTTGCCGGGACATGACTCGAAGGTGATTTGGAACGACCGGGTCGATGGGCGATTCGTCAGCCACATCCTCGATCTGATGAGTGGCGAAAAACGGACGCTGCCATCGCCCATCTATGCCGTCGCGCCAAACGGCAAGGAAGCGGTGTCGTGTGATTTTTCACGCGTCGCCGATTGTCGGCCGGGTTACGGTTATGCCGGGATCCGTGACGCGCATTTCGATGACATGGCGCCGCGTGAAACGGGGATCACCCATGTGAACCTCGAAACGGGCGAGTCTCGATTGATCATTTCGCACCATCAATTGGCGACGACGGGGGAAGTGATTCAAAACGAAAAGGAGAGCAAGCACCACGCCTATCATTTGCTCGTCAGCCCAGGCGGCAAGCGGTTCATCCTGTTGCACCGCTGGACACAGCCCAAGGGTGGGCATTTGACGCGGTTGATCACCGCGGGGCTCGATGGCAGCGACCTGCGGGTGGTGATCCCCAACGGTTACGCGTCGCATTTCATCTGGCGTGATGACGACCACATCCTGTCGCAAGCAAAGGGGTGGTTGGGGAACGACCAATGGGGAAATTTCCTCTTCCAGGACAAGCATGCCGGGGTGCTAGGCGAGGTCGGCAAAGGGACGCTCGATCCGGGGGGGCATTTTTCCTATTTCACGAACAAGGATTGGCTCGTCAGTGACACCTACCCGAAGGGGCCCGAGCGTCACCAGACGCCGCACCTCTATCAGATCTCGACCAACCGCCGGATCGACCTGGGACATTTCGCTTCGCCGAAGGAATACACCGGGGAATGGCGGGTCGACACCCATCCCAGGATCAGCAGCACCGAGCGATGGGTCTGCATCGATTCGCCGCACGGGGTGGAGACGCCGGGAGGCACGGCGAAGGTGGGAACGGGGCGTCAATTGCATCTGATCGACATCGACGGGGTGATGGGGTGATCGTCTGACGCGTTGATCGGTGCGGACAAGTGGGGGCTCAGCGGCCACGATATCGCTGTGATATCATGGCGATATCATTTACCGTTCGTCGTCTAGGGATGGTGTCCTTGGCGGCGATGCGGCGTATTGGATCGGCGGGTGCGACCGGCAGGTATGGCGTCGGTGTGGCTATTCCCTTTCGGCCGATGGGTTGATGGGCGGGGCGTTGCTTCGGACCGGGGGGCTCGGTTCAAATGGTGCCTGACGAGTCGGGGGAAGGGATGTTGGTATCGTTGCCCCGATATCGCGAGGCTGTTCCTTTTCATCTGTCGTATTGTCGCTGTTATGCCCGATCCGAACCGAACTTTTCACGGCGGCGTCTTTCACGATTCGATCCCTGGCGGGCGGTCGGGGGCGAGGATCCAGCTCCGTCGCAACGAGATCGTTGCCGAAGCGACGTGCGAAGGTGAGCCGTTTTTTTCGCTGCCGTTTGACGATTGCGATCTCGATTTGGGCGGGGCGAGCGGCCGGATGGTCTTTTGCCGTGATCCCGAAAAGACGTTGACGATCTTTTGCGAAGAGCGGGGGTTCATGGATGAGCTGCGTGACGGGTCGTATGGGGTGCTCGCGCCGCAGCTCGACCAACTCACCCGGCTCCGCAGAGGGGAGACGCACCGCTTCCGGTTTTGGGTCATCGCATCGACGCTGCTGTTGACCGCGATTTGTATCGGCGGCTATTTCGGCGTGATGGCGGGTGCCAAGGCGGCGGTGAAGGCGGTCCCGATCAGCGTCGACGAGCGGATCGGGGGGATGGCGATGCAATCGTTGATGCTGGAAGAACGGCTCGACGACAATCACCCCGCGACGGTGTTGGTCCGCCAGATCGTCGACAAGCTCAAGCCGCACAGCGCGATCCCTGACATGAATTTCCGCGTGGCCGTGATCAAAAGCGACCAGGTCAACGCCTTCGCGGTCCCGGGGGGGCAGATGTGTGTTTATACCGGGTTGATCAAAAAGGCGAAGTCGCCCGAACAGATCGCGGGGGTGATCGCGCACGAGATGTCCCACGCGACGCTGCGGCACGGGTTGCGTGCCGCCGGTCAGTCGCTGGGGATCATCGCCGCGATCCAAGTGATGATCGGCGATGTCGGTGGGTTGGTGGCGCTCGGATCACAAGTGGCCCAGCAATCGATCTTGACGAGTTACAGCCGCGGGGCGGAGACCGAGGCGGACCTCGAGGGGGCGCGGATGTTGCATGCCGCCAAGATCGATCCCAAAGCGATGGCCGATTTCTTCGAATTGCTGAAGTCGGAGATGGGGGACATACCCGGGATTGCGGTTTGGATCAGTTCCCACCCGCAGCACGCCGATCGGGTCAACAACATCATGAAATTCCAGTTCGGCCTGCCGGAGACCGAGTACCAGAAGCTGGAACTTGACCTCAAGGCCGCGCAGGATGCGCTGCAATGATTTATAACCAGAGCATCGATTTTTTCTTTTCGTCACGTCGAGGCATTCACCGTGCAAGTTGATATTCGCGACCGGCCCTCGTTCGCCAACATGTTGGTCCAGATGCAACCGGGCGACCGGATCATCGCCGAAGCGGGGGCGATGGCGAGCCGTTCCGCGTCGATTTCGATGAGCACGCGGTGGAGCGGCGGGATGTTTCGCGCGATCCTGAAGCGGATCTTCGGGAGCGAATCGCTGTTCGTGAACGAGTTCACGGCCGAGTCGCCCGGCCAGTTGGTGTTGACCCAGCCCTACCCTGGCGACATCGTCTGTCTAGAGCTGACGGGGAACACGATGTTCCTGCAGCCGGGGGCGTTCATCGCGTGCGAGCCTGGGGTGTCGTTGGGATTGGGCTGGGCCGGCATCCGCAGCTTCATCGCCCGCGAAGGGGCTTTTCGGTTGAAGGTCACCGGTCACGGCCGGGTCTGGTTCGGCGCGTACGGCGCGATCTTCACGAAAGAGGTGCTCGGCGAATACGTCGTCGATTCGGGGCACCTGGTCGCCTATGAACCCACCGTCGGGATCCGCGTCGCGTTGGCGGGTGGGATTTTTTCGAGCTTCTTCAGCGGCGAAGGGCTCGTGACCCGCGTCCATGGCCAAGGGAAGGTCTACCTGCAATCGCGTTCGTTCGGCGGCCTGGTCGCGTGGACCAACGCCCATTTGTATTGAAGTCGGATGTATTGAAGTCGGCTCGCCGGAGATCGGCCTGTCGCTTCCGACAAGCTCGATACCCGCATCGAAGTTGCCTGACCGATCATTGAACACTTTTTCGTGACCAAACCGATGAACTTTGAATTCCTCTGCAAACCGGCGGCGACCGCGGTCCAATTCCACCTCGACCGGGGTGACGAATTGACGTGCGAGGTCGGGGCGATGATCGCGATGTCCAACGGGTTGACCGTCGAGACGACGTCCAAAAGTCGCGGGGGTGGTGGCGGCATCATGAAGGGGCTGAAGCGGATGTTTTCTGGCGAGAGCTTTTTCTTGAACCACTTCACCGCCCAGGCATCCGACCAAATGCTGCTGATCGCCCCGACGATGATGGGGGATTGCGTCCATCACCGTGTCCACGGCGGGACGATGATCGTTCAGGGATCGAGCTGGTTGGCGTCAACGACCGGCATCGACATCGATACGACATGGCAGGGGTTCACCTCGGCGATCTTCAGCGGCGAGTCGATGTTCTGGGTCAAGTGCAGCGGCGCGGGGGACCTGTTCCTGAGCAGTTATGGGGCGATTTATCCGATCGATGTCAATGGCGAGTATGTCGTCGACACGGGGCACATCGTCGCCTTCGAAGACACGTTGCAGTTCCGCATCGGCAAGGCGAGCTCCAGCCTGATCGGAAGTTTTCTGGGGGGCGAGGGCTTCGTCTGCAAGTTCCAAGGCCAAGGGCGGCTCTATTGCCAATCGCACAACATCCCCAGCCTCGGGCAATTGTTGGGCCCGAAATTGAAGCCGCGCTAGCCGGATCGCTCAAGCGACACCATCGACCTTTCAACGAACCTCACACCGATCACTGCAGACAGCACCAAGGGCCCGAACCATGTCCCGCGAACTGCGATTCGACATCCGATTACGACCCGATTTTTCGCTCCTCGAAGTCCAGCTCGATCCGGGCCAGAAGGTCTTCGCGGAGCCGTCCGCGATGGCGACGATGTCGACCAACGTGTCGCTCAAGTCGGGGCTCAAAGGGGGGGCCTTTAAGTCGTTGGGGCGGCTGTTCGGTGGCGAAAGCCTGATCGTCAACACGTTCACCGCGGAAGGCGGGCCGGGCGAGGTCCTCTTCGCACCCGGGCATTTGGGAGATACCCAGCATTACCGATTGACCGGCGGGTCGCTCTTCCTGCAGCGTGGGGCTTACATGGCCAACAGCGAAGGGGTCGAGGTGACAGGTTCGTGGCAGGGGGCGAAAGGTTTTTTCAGCGGCGAAGGGTTTGTGTTGCTCAAGGCGATCGTCACGGGGGATGTCTTCTTCAATTCGTACTGTGCGATCCTGGAGGTCG
>JBEIRZ010000314.1:0-5418 GCA_040375695.1 Planctomycetaceae bacterium | reverse complement strand
CGACAAAGAGGCCTGACCCCTTTGTTAGTGGGCGGCTGTGTGGTGGGTGATCGCAAGGGGCCTGAGCGCCGCGGGCGGGTGATGTTATTTTGCCAATGGAATTCGAAGGGGAATCGGTCGGCCGCTCGATGAATTTCGCCTTGCGGTAAATCAGGATCGCGGGCGGGTCGATCACAGGGTCGATCACAGGGTCGATCACAGGGTCGATCAGGAAGAGGCAGGTGCTTCGAGGCCGGGTCGCCCCTTCATCGCAAACCAGATTGGTCAGTCCGTCAAGAAAGTTGATGCAGCGTTCATGAGTCGAGATTCCGATCAGGGCCCGAAGCCATCGTCGCTCGATCCGGAGGATTGGGGGGCATTTCGTCGGCTGGCACATCAGGTGCTGGATGAGTGCATCGATCATTTGGAGCAGATCCGCGCGCGACCTTGGAAGCCTTTTCCGAAGGAGGACGCCAACGCGTTGGGTTTAGGGGTGGCTGAAGAAGGGATCGGCGTCGAGGCGACCGCCCGGGAGATGCTAGGGCTGTTGCCCTACGGTTCGGGGAACACGCACCCGAGTTTTTTCGGTTGGGTGCAAGGGACCGGCAATGCCGCGGGGCTGCTTGCCGAGCTCGTCGCCGCGTCGATGAACAGCAATTGCGGTGGCCGAAACCATGCGGCGGTTTACATCGAGCGGGATGTGATCCGATGGTGCAAAGAGCGGTTCGGGATGCCCGAGGGTGGCGGAGGGGTGTTGGTTACCGGGACCTCGCAGGCGACGGTCCTCGGGTTGGCGGTGGCAAGGCAACGTGCGCTGGGGGACGAGACCCGTCGGTCAGGGATCGTCGGGACGAAGCGGTTGGTCGCTTATGCCGTGGAAGGTGTCCATCAAGCGGTCACGAAAGGGATCGAGCTGATCGGTTTAGGATCGGACGCACTGAGGCTGATCCCGCGCGAAAACCGCTGTGGCGGGATGTGCCCGGACGCCCTTCGGGAGCAGATCGCAGCCGACCGGGCCAACGGGGCGACCCCGTTCTGTGTCGTCGCGACGGCGGGGTCGGTCGATACCGGGAGTTTCGATCCGATCGAGCCGCTGGCCGACCTGTGCGAGCAGGAAGGGATGTGGTTGCACATCGACGGCGCCTATGGGGCTTGGTTGAAGATCGCCGAAAAGCCATGGAGCGAGTTGGTGAAAGGGATGGAGCGGGCCGATTCGATCGCGCTCGATTTTCACAAATGGATGTTCGTCCAATATGACTGCGGGTTGATCCTGGTCCGTGACGAAGCGCTGCAGCGGGCCGTGTTTTCGTCGAGCGCACCGTACTTGCGGTCGGGTGGCGAGGGGTTGAGCGGCGGGCGGCCTTGGTTCGCCGATTACGGGACCGACCTGTCGCGTGGCTTTCGGGCGCTCAAGGCGTGGGCCACGATCCGGGCTTATGGCCGCCAGACGCTCGGCCGCGTGATCAGCGAGAATTGTCGGCAAGCGTCGCTGATGGGAGAATCGATCAAGCGGACCCGAGGGCTGGAGCTCGTCTTTCCGGTGATCGCCAACGTCTGCTGTTTTTCGGTCGCCTCGCGGGGCAGGACGTTGGCGGAAGTCGCAGAGGCGAACCGGCGGATGGTCACGCATTTCCAAGACCTCGGCGAGCCGATCTTTTCGTTGACCCAGGTCGGTGGGAAGACGCTCGTGCGGGCCGCGATCGTCAATCACCGGACGACCGATGCCGATGTCAAAGAGGCGGTCCACAAATTGGATTCGTTTAGCCGAGAACATCCACACGTTTAACCGACAGTATTCACATAAGGGAACAAGCCATGAACGCCGGTCGCCGCGGATTCCTCTCGCTCGCTACGACGTTGCCCTTGGTGCCGTTGGTCCAGGCCGTCGCCCAGCGACAAGCACCCGGCCAAGAGGCCACGGGGGATCCGAAGGCCGTTGACGCGAAGGGTGCGGCCGGTCGCGTCAGCCCCGGTGGTAGGACGAGTTACCCGATCGTCCTTTCGACCTATTCGTTGTGGCGATTTCGTAACGACGAATTTCGGGATTTCAACAAGTGCCTCGACATCGCAGACGAATTCGGTTTTGACGGTGTCGAGCTGTTGCTTTATCAGCTCGAACAGAACGAGCTGCTGAGCCATGCCAAGCTGATGTCGTACAAGCGGCGGGCGCTAGCGCTCGGCCTGCCGTTGGTCGGGATGTCGACCCATCAAGGGTTTTTGTCGCCGGACCGCGAAGAGCGGAATCAGAACATCGACCGGACGATCGGGCAGATCGAATTGGCTTACAAGCTCGGCATCTCCACGATGCGGGTCAACACGGGAAGGTGGGGGACTTCGACTGACTTTGACGCGCTGATGGCCAATCGCGGCATCGAGCCGCCGTTACCGGGTTACACCGACGAAGACGGTTACCCATGGGTCATTGAGGCGCTGCAGCGCTGCGTCAGGGTCGCGGAGAAGTGTGGCATCGTGCTGGGTTTAGAAAACCATTGGGGATTGGGTCTGACCCCGGAGGGGTTGTTACGGATCGTCAATAGCGTCGATTCGCCGTGGCTGCAGGTCACCACCGACACCGGAAACTTTCTCGAAAACCCGTACGAACGGTTGGAGCAGATCGCCCCCAAGACGATCCTCGTGCAGGCCAAGACGTATTACGGCGGTGGTCAGTGGTATTCGCTCGACCTCGATTACCCCCGGATCGCATCGATCCTCCGCAAGCATGGCTATCGCGGATTCGTGTCGTTGGAATTCGAAGGGATGGAAGATTACAAGACCGCGATCCCCAAGAGCCTGGAGCTGATGCGTCAAGCCTTCACACGAGCCGCCTAGGCAGGTCGTCGTGCATCGCTTTTAGCCCGGATATCGAATTGAGTTTGGGTAGTGCCGTGGGTCAGATCGCAGCGGTTGAAAAGGTCACGGCGCGAGCCGAACGATCTGCCATGCGTCCCCTTCGCGGCGGTAGACGAGTCGGTCGTGCAACCGGCTATCTCGGCCTTGCCAGAATTCGATCTCGCTCGGGGTCACCGCGTATCCGCCCCAATTCTCGGGGCACGGGATGTCATCGCGGTCGGCGTATTTGGCATCAAGTTCACGCATCGCCGCTTCGAGTCGGCTGCGGTCGGGGACGACCTGCGATTGGCTGCTGACATTGGCCCCCAAGCGGCTGCCACGAGGACGCTGCGCGAAGTACTCGACCGAGGCTTGGCGCGAAGTCTTGGCGACGCGTCCGACGATGCGGACTTGGCGTTCGAGGTGCGGCCAGAAAAAACAGAGCGAGATTTGGGGGTTGGCCTCCATTTGGCGACCCTTCTCGGACAAGTAGTTTGTAAAGAAAATGAACTTTTTGTCCTCGACCCCCTTCAGCAACACGATCCGGCTTGTCACCCGCCCGGTCGCGGGATCGGATGTCGAAAGGGTCATCGCGTTCGTCTCCAGCCAGCTCGGTCGGTCTTCGGTGTGGGCATCTTTGAACCAAGCAAGGAACTGGCCGATCGGATCGGGAGTCAAATCAATCTCGGACAAGCCTGACTTGGTGTACGAAATCCGCATTTGGTCGAAAGTCATTGCTGAGATCCGCTGTGCAGTGTGAAGTTGGGTGAAATGGGCAGTTCGGAGGTCGAATCGGCTTTACTGGGGTGCGAGTTGGCCCAAGAATTGCCCATGAAAGGATCGTGTCGGAGGTACGGCTGTCAAGGTGACAGGGTTGTCGGAGCGGGGCTCGGATCGAGGCTCAAGGCGGGGCCCAGGGCGATTGGGTCCCATTTGGCTTCACGATTTTGAACCGAGACGGCAGCCTGCGGGCAACAGGCCGGTGGTCCTGGCGGCTTGCCGCTGGGTCGGGAGGCAGGGTTGCCGCGGGTCCTAAGCTTTCGGGTAGTGAATGGTTGATCCGTTTTTTCTTTTGCGAATTACGAGGTAGCGAACGCCGAGATGACTGAATCGTTGGTTGGAAAGTTGATGATCGCGTCCACCGTGGTGCCTGAATCGGTTTTCAGTCGCGCAGTCTGTTTGATGGTGCACCATGACGAGAACGGTGCGATCGGGGTGTTGCTGAATCGCCCCGTCGCGACCCCGCCTCAATCGTTGATCGATTGGATTTTGACCCCCGAGAAGCCGTCGGATGAGTCGGCCGATTCTGGCGATGGTCCCGAGGGAGAGGCCGACCAGAATTTCGGTGCGACGGCCTATGGCGAGGGTGGAGGCGAAGCGTCATCGGTGGAGTCGGAGGCCGACGAGGACCCGTCGCCGACGCTGAAGAAGGGGCCGACGCTGAAGAAGGGATCGCACCAGCACCCGTCGGGGCATCACGGGTCGACCGGGTCTAAGGGTTCGAATCGTTTGCCGAAAGCCGGTGGCAAGGGGCACGATTCGGCCGCCGGACAGGGTTCGGGTGCGAAGGGTGGCCAGCTCTCCAAAGGGGATGGCGAGGGGTCTGCGGGTGGGGGCGGCATGATTTTTGGTGGACCGGTTTCTCCGGCCGATTACACCGGTGCGATGGTCCATTTCGGCGGCCCCTTATCGGGACCGGTCGTCGCGTTGCACGGTTCACGCGAACTGGCCGAAGCGGAGGCGGGTGCGGGGATTTATGTCGCCGCCCAGAAGAAAAATTTGGAGCAGCTCGTCAAGCAACAAACCGGCAACGTGCGGCTGATCATCGGCCATGCGGCGTGGAGTTCCGAACAGTTGGACAAGGAATTCGAGGCCGGCTTTTGGCACATCTTGCCGGCGACCCCCGAAATGGTATTGCCGATCGAGCAGGACCTTTGGCCGCTCTTGTTTCGAAGGGCCGCGGGGGCATCGATCGCGAAGTGGCTCGGGACCACTGACACCGGCGGCAATGTCGAACTAAACTGATGACCGCTGCGGTGATCTTGTGATCTTGGCGAGATCGCCCGTACGTCTCGCCATCCGTCAAGCGTGAAGCGACCAGCCTCATTGAGGTTGGTCGTTTCAACCTTTCCAGTTCGCACCTTCCACCGCATCGCAATTTGAACTTCAAAAAACCTGACCGATTTGGCCGCCGCGACGATGAGCCGAAACCGTTTCGGATCCAGCGTCGGCGGCTGGGGGTGATCAAGGCGTACAAGCCCGAGTCGAAATTCGGGTTCATCGATGCCGAAGACTTTCGCGAGGATGTCTTTTTTCATCTCTCGGCGTGGGACCCAAAATACAAAGGCGGGCATCTCGATCCGAGGCTCGGTGCCTTTGTCGAATATGAGCTCGACGAGGAATACCGCGCCCGGGAGAACAAGCTTCGGGCCACCGTCGTGCGGCTCACCGATCGGCCGATGGGCCGCAAGCTGATCGCTCGCGACGCCCCACACCTGATCAATCCCCACCACCCCAAGGCACGCCGCAAACGACCGACGTGGCGTGGGGGCCAAGGGAAGCAGGGGGTCGACCAGGAATCGCCGGCTGATTCCCCATCGACCGACGGGG
>JBEIRZ010000474.1:0-3193 GCA_040375695.1 Planctomycetaceae bacterium | reverse complement strand
GATCGAATTCGAACCGCACGTCGATCCCTTCCCCGTCCGCACCCAACGCTTCCTTCATTTTGGGCAAGGCCTCCTTGATGTTGTTGATCACGCTCAGCGTCGATGCTTCGGCCCGCTTGGTCGCGAGGATGTAGACGGCCCTGCGGCCATTGACCAGCGCATAACCGGCGGGGGCGTCGGCCGAATCTTGAATCACGCCGACGTCTCGCAAATAAACCGGATTGCCGCCGATGCGAATCGGTATCGATCCCAATTGCTGCGGGTCTTTGACGACCGAGTTGACCGGCACCATCGGATAACTGTCCCCGATCGGGATGTTGCCCGATGGGCTGAGCGTGTTCCCCTTGGTGAGCGATACGATCACCTCGTCGGGCGACATCCCATACGATTGCAACTTCTTCGGATCGACCGTGATCACGATCGATCGTGCGCTGCCTCCAAACGGCGGCGGTGCCGAAACCCCCGGCAGGCTCGAAAACATCGGTCGCACCCGGAACAACGCCAAGTCCTGGATCTCGGCGATGCTCCGCGTGTCGCTCGATAAGACAAGGTACCCGACGGGTACCGAGCCCGTGTCGAATCGCATCACGAACGGGGATACCGTCCCGGGGGGCATGAAGGCTTGGGAACGGTTGACGTAATTGATCGTCTCCGCCATCGCCTGGGCCATGTTGGTCTCGGGATGAAAATACAACTTCATTAGCGCCGTCCCCTGCACGTTCCGCGACTCGACGTGGTGAATGCCGCTGATGTACAGGAAATGGTATTCGTAATAATTCGTCAGAAAGCCTTCCATCTGCGCAGGGTCCATCCCCCCGTAGGGCTGGCAGACATAGATCAACGGCAGGTTCAGCTTCGGAAAAAAGTCGACTTCCATCCCCTTGGGAAGTCCCGACGGGTAGGGCCATTTCAGGTGCTGGAAGAGGGCCGGTCCGACGGCCAGAAAACAGCCGATCGCCAAGCTCACGACCAACACCATGACCGTCGCGGGGCGGCGCATCGCGGACATGATTAAGTGCATGCGTTGAGACTTCCTCGTGACCCTAAACGAACCCAGATCGCCCATGTCGCGCGCATCGACCGTCGTTCAACCGAAGCCGACCAAGCGTCAATACCGTCCAGGCTGAA
This sequence comes from Planctomycetaceae bacterium, assembly GCA_040375695.1. Taxonomy (GTDB): domain Bacteria; phylum Planctomycetota; class Planctomycetia; order Pirellulales; family Pirellulaceae; genus UBA6163. The sequence continues at coordinate 2,065 of JBEIRZ010000474.1, read as the reverse complement.
CCGATCAGTTTAGTCAGACAATTCGGATTTACCCACCGCCGGACGGCTAAAAGTTTGGCATCGAACGGTGCTGTCGCTGCGGTTGATCGTCTCTTTCGCCGAAAGGAAACCGGACAGTGGAATCATGACCAGTCGTGCGGAGCACTTCTGGTTGGAAGGAATCGGGTGGCTGAAAGGAATCGGGCGACATGAGATGCCGCTATTCGACATGGGCAAATGCCCTCGCCTGGACAACCGCGCTTTCTGGGTGCGCATCTCCGTCGCTCGATCAACTGCGTCCGGTTATGCGTGGTTTGACGATTACGGATCAAGCCGCTGACAATCCGACCTCGGCCTACCTTTCTCTTTCACCGCCATCCGCCCCATCGTTACCAAGGCCTTCGATGCCTTGATTGCCCCCGCAGCGTTTAGCGACGTAGGGGCCTCAACCAACGGATTGATCGAAAGCGATCGAATGTCCGGTGCCGCTCCGCCCACGTTGGCTCACCCCCTTTCCGATGGGACCGTCCCGCCATCCACAGCGATCGACCCAACCTCCGTGCCGATCAATTTGCCGACCGCACTGGCCATGATCGGCGGTCAACACCCCGTCGTCGGCTTCGCCCGTTGGCGGGTTCAAGAAGCCTACGCGAGGCTTGATCGAGCCAAGGTGATGTGGCTCCCGAGCATCCAATCGGGCTTCAATTACCGCAGACGCGACGGCAATTACCAAGACGTCCAAGGCGCGATCGTCGATGTGAATCTCAATTCGTTCAATTACGGCCTCGGCGCCGGTGCGGTTGCGGCGGGCTCACCGACCCGCCCTGGTATCGTCGCACAGTTTCATCTTGCCGATGCGATCTTCCTCCCTAAGACGGCCCAGAAGACGGCGTGGGCCCGGCAACATGCGGCATCCGCGGCACTCAACCAGCAGTTGCTCTTGGGTGCCGTCGCCTACATCGACTTGCTCGAAGCCTATCAAGATCTCGAAATTGTAGCCGAAGCCGTCCGACGCACCGACGAGCTCGCGAAGATTACCCAAGACTACGCCGATGCCGGTGAGGGGCTCAAATCGGACGCGGATCGGACCGCGACCGAACTCGCGCTGCTGCAAACGCGCCAGCTCGCCGCGCGCGAGCGTCAAATGGTCGCCTCCACACGTCTCGCGCGGGCCCTAAGCGTGCCGATGACCTCCGCGCTCTTGCCGCAGGACACCTTCGTCGTCCCGCTCGAAATGCTTCAGGAATCATCCGACGAACCGACACTGATCGCGACCGGCTTAGCGGTTCGGCCCGAATTGCAAGAGGCTCAGGCCTTGGTCGCGGCGGCCTGCGAGGCCTACAAACGCGAAAAGTATGCCCCGTTCGTGCCGAGCGTGTTGCTGGGCTTTAGCACGACAAGCTTCGGCGGCGGCTTGGGTAACCATGCCGATAATTTCGCCGGGCGTTACGACATCGACGCGATGATGGTCTGGGAAATGCGCAACCTCGGGTTTGGCGAAGGGGCAGCCAGACGCGAACGCAACGCCCAAATCCAACAAGCGACGTTCACCAACCTCCGCATGATGGACCAAGTGGCTCAAGAGGTTGCCGAGGCGAATGTGCAGGTCGGCATGCGCCGGCAACAAATGGAGATGGCTCAGAACGCGATCGCCAGCGCCCGCGATTCCTACCAACGCAACATCGATCGGATTCGCGACGGCGAAGGGCTCCCTATCGAAGTTTTGCAATCGATCCAGGCGCTGGAGACGGCGCAGCGGGCCTATTTGAACGCGGTCGCGAATTACAACCGCTCCCAATTGCAACTCCAGTGGGCACTCGGTTGGCCCGTCACGTCTCCACCCACCCTCGATAACCTCGCCCCCTGATCGAGACCGATCGCGAATCAATCGATCGGCCCGCCGGTTCCCCGCCGCCGCATTGACCGGCCAATCGACTACGCTCGTCGCCGCGATACGAGATCGCCATCTGTGGCGGTGGTGCGCTGCGCGATCACGCGTTAAAGTCTGCGAACCGCGAAAAAAACGCTCGGCATCGGTGATGATGTCTCGTTCCCCGGTTATCATCTGACTCGCGGCGACGAACCG
>JBEIRZ010000459.1:0-3387 GCA_040375695.1 Planctomycetaceae bacterium | reverse complement strand
GGACTTGACCGTCCAGAGGTTCGAGCCGTTGGCGGGGGCGTTGATGATCACGGGATGGGCGAGGCCCAGTGACGCGGCGACGGGGACGACGCGATCGAGGCCATCGAGCGAATCGGGCATCGAGTTGCCGCCGCGGCGTGACCCTTCGCCGCGCGATCTGCCACCGTGGTTGCCATGCTCCCCGCCGCCATGGCCCCCTTCGTGCCCCTGGCCCCCTTCGTGACCCGAAGCCGAGTGGCCAGGTTCTTCGCCGCCGATCGTCCAGTCTTGGCTCGCAACCGACGAGACGACCGCCCTGGCTGATCGGAAGTATTCGCCCCAGAATTTGGCCCAAGGGAGCCCGGTCGCCAGGAGGAAGAGCGCGGCGAAGGAGACCCAGACCCCGGTGACGCTGTGCAGGTCGCGCCAAAAGAGGCGTGAGCTGCGTGTCAGTCGCGGGTAGAGGATCCCGCCCCAGCCGTTGCTGTTTCGCGGCCACCAGAGGCACAGGCCGGTGACGATCATGATCACGGTCCAGGAGGCGGCCAGTTCGACGATGTTCGACCCGCGAACCCCCATGTGCAATTGGCCGTGAAGGGTCCGGATCCAGCGGATGATCGTGGCGTTATCGCCGCGGCTACCGAGGACCGCGGCCGTTTCGGGGTGGACGAAGACCCGCCGCGATTCGTCCCCATCTTGCACGATGACGCGGTTCGCCCCGCCGGGGAGTTCGGGCAATTCGAACGCGGTCGCTTTCGACCCGGGGACGGAATCGATCGCCGCTCTTATTTGTTGTGACGGCTTGGCTTGTTGTGACGGATTGGCGGGGGTGTCGCGAAGTTCGAGCCGGTCGAAGGACCGGTCCTCCCACCGATCGATCTGCGGCTTGAAGAGGTAGATCGCCCCGGTGAGCGACAACAGGATCACCATCGGCATGCAGAACAGGCTGGCGTAAAAATGCCAACGCCAGATGGCGCGATAATCGGGCCAGCGGGCGGGACGGTTCGGTTCGGCAGGCGTGTTCATGATCGGTGTTGGGGTCGGAAAACGGGGCGGTGGGGATTCGCGGCGGGGTGATGCCGCGGGACGATCAGAAGTCGCCGACGACTTCGCGGCCGTCGCAACTATGCAGCGCGCGGTGCAGAGGCGTGTCGATGCTATCGCTGATCAAACGGACCGAACCGTCGGCCATGCCGACGTTCGCGCCCCCTTTATGAAAACTGCGTGGCCCGAAGAAACCGGTGAAGTGGGTCACCAGGTCGGGGATGCGGCTGTTGGGGGTGTTGTAGCCGTTGGTCAGCGAATTGATCGCGCCGGTAAAGGCCCACGACGTCCCGCGGCCGCGCAAGGCCGGACTTGTCCCGCCGCGCCATGACGTGAAGCTTCGCCAAGCGGGTTCGAGCACCGGGTTGGAGATCATCCCGCTAGCGTCAACGAAACTGCTCCAAGGGGCTCCGGTCGCAAGCAACCCTTGGGTCGGGTTGAGCGCGGAGCTGACCCCGGCCGAACCGTTGAGCGTTTGCTGGTAGGGGAATTTGGGGGTCGTTCCCGCGGCGAGCGTGATGTCATCGCCGATGCTGCGGATCGCTTCGCTGACCAGCACCGTTTGTGATGTGCCGTCGAGGATCGACGCGAAGCCGCGGTTGGATCGTTGAAAGACGATCCCGTCGGTGCGAAACCGCAGGTCGTAATTCGTCCCCGTGCCGCTGCCGTAGCTGACCATGTAATTCAGCCCGCCGTAGGCGTATTGCGTGCCGTTGACGGTCACGGTCGTGACGCCGGGGGCGGGGTCGCTGGGGCAGAGGAACATCGCGACCGGGAGGGCGAACGGGGCGACGAATTTGGGGTGCGGGACCTTCGCGTTGAACGGTCCCGTGAAGGCCGGCAGGCCGTAATCGAGCTGATCGTTCAATTGGCCCTGTTCGCAGAACGGGAGGATTCGGGCCTGGACCGAAAAATCGGTGTCGACCGTCCCTGCCATCGGGAATTTTTTGTACGACGATTCGTAATTCAACATCGCCAGCGACAACTGGCGGAGGTTGTTGGAACATTGCATCCGACGGGCCGCCTCGCGTGCGGCTTGGACCGCCGGAAGGAGCAGCCCGACCATCACGCCGATGATCGCGATCACGACCAAGAGTTCGACGAGCGTGAAGGCCGATCGGCTCGGGCGATTGAGACGGCGTTGATGGGGACGCTGACGAAGCGGGTAACGGCCCTCGCGACCGGGGTCGCGGGGGGCGAGGCGGGTGCACGACATGATTCAAGACTCTCGATAAAAGATGGGGCGCAGGAACGGGAAGGTGCGAACCGCTCGCGAGACGAAAAGCTCGGCGGCACGACCCAATGACGTCGGGGAGCCGTCTCGGGAAGGGACGGCTTCGATCGAAAGCCCCTTGGTGGGGCGTCAGATCCGCGTCAAACCCGCGGGGGTGGGGGCGAAGGCCCCATCGAGAGAGAATCGGCTTGTTGGTCGACCAGCCGGTCGACAATGTCGGTCCCGTGATCGAAGCCCGAATTGGCCTTGGGGATCGACCAGACGAACCAAGGGAGCCAGTTGAAATCGGATGCGGCGCCGCGGCACTTCATCGCTTGGATGCTGAGCGCGAATGCCAACGTGGTCGCGTCGGTGGTATCGGCTCGGTTCACCGCGGCATGTTTCGCGGAGCCGTCTTTGGTTGAAGATCGTTTGGCGTCACAGCACGAGGTCGATTTGTGATCGCGTGATGATGCGGCGATGTCGCAAGTGGCTTGATCGGTCGCGCGGCAGTCGTCAGCGGCGGTATCGGGCCGTTTGGCGGTGCAGCAGCTTGATGTCGCGGGGGTGTGCGACGCCTGCGATGTCGTTGGGGGCGATGGCGATTCATCGAGGATGGCGTAGCTCGGCGGGGTGACGCCGTTTCGCTTGGCCCAGGCCTTGCGGGCGGCCGGGCCCATGCAGCAGCAGCTCGTCCAGCAGCTTTTGGCGGAGCCGCAACCGCAAGCCCCGCCTTGGCAAGGGAACTCGCCTAATGAGGCGTCGGCCGACCCGCGAAAGACGGGGATCGGGATCGGGAAATAGCCGAATAGAAACGAAATCAGCACGACCGACGAAAGGATTCGTCGCTGCAACGATTCGTTTCTGTTACGGGTCCCGAACATTTCCCACGCGAAGCTGGGGTGAGCGAAAAAATTGTCCTTGAACGGGCGGGCCGCCCCGGCCGTTTCGTTTTGCCGGCGCCCTTTGCCCAGGCGGGAAGATTAGACTAACCGTCGCGGGGTCCGTCGGTCAAGGATCTTGGCGGATTGCCGAATGGGGATAGGCAGGTGGGCTTACTTTTTTGAGGAGCGATCTTTGGCCCGAACGGTATCGAGGCGTCGTGGTCGATCGAACCGAATGGGGTTCGTCGCCGTTGTGTTATGGATGCT
>JBEIRZ010000386.1:0-4223 GCA_040375695.1 Planctomycetaceae bacterium | reverse complement strand
CGATTGATTTGGCCTTCCAGTTGACCGTTACTCCATGGCTGTTGCAAAGCGGCCTCAACTGCATCACGATCTCGCAAAAGGCTAGCTCCGAAATTGCGAATCGGTTTAGGAACACATGATTCCGCTGCAGCGATGATCCATGAACCAAACTCCGCTTTGTTACGCTCGCGAATCAAGCGTACGAAACTGATCGTTGAGTCCGGGAGGCTTCGCCGGGGGCAGGCCTAGTTTTCGGGTTTTAGGTTGAGTGATGCTTCGATCTCGCTGGTTCTCTTTCGCCAGCTATTCGCTTGGGAGAGCTTCGCTAGGGGCAGACCTTGTCTTCGGAGCCGCTTTCAGGGAACATCGCATGAGAGGAAACCACAGGGACTTACGACGCGGAACCTCGGGGACATAGCACTAAATAACGGAACCCCGGGGACACAGCACTAAAACGCGATCGATTCCGGCACCGCGAGAATAATGCTCGCACTGCAACTTGCGAATACAACCCAGTAAGGAAGTCGGAAGTTATGGGCGAATCAATGGATCACAAGAAAGCTTACAGTATCCCAACAGCTTGTCCGTCAATTAGCGACCAGCGAGTTTACGAAGCTGTGCAAGCGTCTCGTGAGTCATTTGGCTGCTTTTGCACCAGCTTTGAAACGCGTAGGCCGGGGCAGGATAATTTCATAGTTGTTTTCTTGGAGAACGTAGGCGATTTTTCCGTTCCTGTGGGCATGTTTGTTGAATCAATTCGCGGCGACAGAATTCTCGGTCGTCGAGTATCCAATCGACTTGAACTGCTTGACGATGGCCCCGCCTCCTGTGAGCGACGCGATATTATTGATTGGCGATATGTTGATGCTTACGAGATGGAGGGTGGGGCTCTTTACCGCAAGACATTCTCGCTACAGCCAGAGCGAGTGCAGGCGACAATTCGGGATGTCTTGCCTTTTCTAATCTCACGAGAAAGCGAGGACCCTGGTGAGTTACGCGACGTCTTTAGGAGCATAGCTCATCACGACGCCAGTGCAGTTCGTGATTTGATAAGCCGCGGCATAGAACCTGCCAATGTGTCAAGCAAAATGCCCGTGCGCTGTTTTGGGCGAGCGCGGCGGGTAGTAGAGGTCGAAATCAGTATCCCAGAGTACGCCGCGATGTATGGAGATGCCGAGACTATCGACATACTCCATCAGAATGGATCTCTCGATGAAATGCCTGGCCGGTCGCCTCCTCTCATCGATGCTTCTTTTCAGGGGAATACTCAGGTGGTTCAGCGGTTTTTGGAACTCGGGTACTCGCCGGACGCCGTGGGGATGTTCCGCGAGACTGCACTGTTTCAGGCCGCCAAGTGGGGCCATTATCTTGTCGTCGATTGCCTGATACGCGGTGGTGCAGATGTCAACTTTCGCAACGTGCGGGAGCAAACTCCTCTTTTTCAAGCCGCCTCGGCGGATGTTGCGGGACGTTTGATAGAAGCCGGAGCTGATGTCAATGCCTCGAGCGACACTGGGGAGACACCGCTTGCCATCCACTGGAGAAACGGTCGTTGGGGTGTCGTAAAACTGCTCATCGAGCGTGGCGCAACAGTTCGAGGTGCCGGACGGGACATCGTCCCTCCCGGGGTGGTTGGCGTTACAGAGTTTGTTGCCGCGCAACGGAACGGCTCGAAAGCAGGGCAAATGCTTGAGGAATTGGATCTAGCTAATTCCATCGATTTCGGATTCGTGTTGCCTGTTAGGGCGTTTCGTAACGAGTAGCGTCTCAGGAAGGATGTACTCCCGGCAGATTTACGGCCATAGCTCGTAAAGGCTTACACATGCACCGTACAAAAATGTTGCCACACCCAGCGGCGTGAAATTCGGTGCCAACAACTGTTGGCGGATTGCTTGACGACCTCACTCTGGATGGTTTGGGCGGCGGACAGGGTGTCGGCATGAAAGTAAGTGAGAAATCAACGAGGTAGCGAACGCAGGCGGTGATTGCGTTATCATCGGGAATGGCTGATGAAACGCTGTCAAGCATTTAAAGAAACGAAGAAACGGGGGTTTTCCATATTGGGGAAGATGCGAGAAGCGAGTGGTCAGAGCACTTATTCGATGATCGGTAAAGCGACGCAGGCGTTCAAATATGAGTTGTGTCCCCGCGGTTTGTGTGCACGCGGTGCGGGCGTTCTGAAAAATAGTGGTACGGCGGTCCCCGCCGTGGATGAATTCATCACGGTGGGGACCACCGTACCACGATAAAGCCGTGCCAGAACAAATGGGACGGAACGACGGTGTGCCGTATCCGCGCAGTCCCGGCGTCGTTTCGTAAATTGCTTTACAGCGTTGGCGCTCATCCTGTCCGATAAGTTTTCAGGTGTCCGCCGAGTTCGCTATCGCAAACGATTTTCTGCTTCTTCGAATCGACGATTGGCGGATCGCCGCTGTCTCGCAACGGCGGCGGATTGCCTCGGGGCGAATGGCAAAAGCCGATCCTTGCTTCAAGTCCGCAGCGCGGCGAAGGATTTGACACAGTTGTGCTCGGCGGTCCACCTCTCTCAATTCATAAGAGACTTCCTAAAGGCGCAAGTTCAGTCAAACAGAGAGCTTCGGCATTCTCTTCCTGAGAAACGAACGCTTGATTAGGCCAAGACTCCGAGTCGAATGGGTGCGGCATTTGTTTTGAAATGTATGAAGCGTTTTGGAGAGAGCGGTTTGGGGCGATGGCAGAAATCCCGTAAATCACGCCGGGTTTCTAATTTTGTCGAGCGAGAGCTTTGTACGAAGACGGTCTTTGCCGGGGAGGCAGTGTCCCCAGAGGCCATCGGGGGATTTTGCTTTCCATTTCGCCTGGGATGTTTCGCCCCTGCGGCGAACTATTTGCCAGTGGTTGTTCGTAAGTGTCTGTCTGGCAACGGGTTGCGATTTTTTGTCGGCTGCAAAAATGGCTGTGAAAGGGGGCCGCGGCGTCGATTTTGGGGTCCTGGGCGGGGAAGATGAATTATCATAGGGGGCTTGCGGCCTATCGGTTTTGGGTCGCGACCCTGCCCCCTTCCCTCCCCGGTTTTGATCCGATGTGGACATGGCTTAGCCGTCGGTTTGTATCCGGCCCTGTGAACGAGTTCCGACCGCTGTTTTGGGTGGTGGCGATTTGGACCGTACTGGGGTTCGGTTTGTCTCGATCGAGGGCCCAAGGGCCGACCGATCTCGCCCGTTTGGTGCACCCTGAGGTGGCGGAGCGGTTGGGTTTAAGCGACAAGCAGCGGGGTGAGATCCAGACGCTCTTGCAGCAATTGACCGAGGCGCGGTTGAACCCGGATGCGGCGGCAGCCGCGGCGAAGGGTAAGGAGATCGAGTCGAAGATCGAGCAGGCGCTGACCCCTGAGCAGTTGCAGCAGTGGAAGACGACGCCGCCGTCGGGCGATTTGGAATTTCGGTTCCGCGACCAGGCTTGGGGGGACGTGCTGCAATGGTTCGCCGACCAAGAGGGTTTGACGTTGGTCATGGACCGCACGCCACCCGGGACGTTTACCTATTACGACAACCGCCGCTATTCGTCAGCGCAGGCGGTCGATTTGCTCAACAGCGTGTTGATGACCCGCGGGTTCACGTTGATCCGCAGGGAGAAGCTATTGACGTTGATGCAAGTCAGCAACACGATCCCGATCGAGTTGATCCCGGAGGCGACGCTCGAATCGCTCCCATCGCGGGGCCGGTTCGAGCTGGTGCGGGTCAAGTTCCCGCTCGGGACGAGGCCGGTCGAAGCCGTCGTTAGTGAGGTCACCGGATACTTGGGTCCGATGGGGCGTGCGATCCCGTTGCCGCAGAGCAAGCAGTTATTGGTCGTCGAGACGGCGGGGAAGATGGAGACGATCAACGTGTTGATCAATTCGGTCCCTGAGCCGGCTAAGCCGGCGGCGCCGCAGCCCCCACCTCCGCCGCCGGTGCCCGTCTTTGCCGCTTACCCCTTGGGCGAGCTCGACCCCAACGCGACGCTGGAAGCGATCAAGAAGTTGGTCAACAGCGAACGGATCTTGGTCGACACACAGACCCGGGTCTTGCATGCGTACGTCGTGCCGGCGGAACAGGTCGCGATCCAATCGGCGATCGAGAAGATGCGAGGGAGTTTGGTCGAGCGTGCGCCGGACAAGTCGGTCGCTTATGAGATCGGAGATATCGACCCCGAAGCGTTAACGACGCAGCTCAAGGGGATCGCGCCGCAAGCGGTCGTTGCGGTTGACGCGACGACGAAGCGGG
>JBEIRZ010000284.1:0-6006 GCA_040375695.1 Planctomycetaceae bacterium | reverse complement strand
GCTCGAACCGCCCACTCCGTCGCTCGCCTCGAGCGTTGATTGAATAACATGCCGCATCGCGTGGCGATCGATCGCGACGAGGGCACGACCTGCCTTCGTTCGCGCCGGACAAACGCTCGCTTACCGCGAATCCGACCCACCCGCGTATTTGCCATCGAGCTCGTGCATCGATTGCAAGTGCGTTTCGATCGATGCGGTCAGCGCCGCGGGGTTGTATCCCCCTTCCAACACGCTGACGATCCTTCCCGCGGCATGGCTCGCCGCCAACGGATGGACGATCTCGGTCAGCAATCGAAAGTGCGACGTCTCCAACCCCAACGACCCGATCGGGTCTTCGCGATGGGCGTCGAAGCCGGCGCTGATTAACACCAATTCGGGCTTCACCCGCGCGGCGAACTCGACGAGCGATTCGCGGAACATCGCCATGATCTTGTCGGGTGGCGTGCCGAAGCTGATCGGCAGGTTGCGGGTCATCCCCGCGCCAGCCCCCGCACCCGTTTCGTCCGCCGCGCCGCTGCCGGGATAGAACGGGTAGCGATGCATCGAAAAGAAGCCGACTTGGGGATCTTCCCAAAAGATCGCTTGCGTCCCGTTCCCGTGATGGACGTCCCAATCGACGATCAACACGCGCGACAACCCGAGCGTTCGTGTCGCGACCGCCGCACCGACGGCGACATGATTGAACAGGCAAAACCCCATCGCGCGATCCCGCAGCGCGTGATGCCCCGGGGGACGAACGGCACAAAAGGCGATGCGGTCTTCACCACCAACGACCCGCGTCACCGCATCGGCGACCGCGCCGCTGGCGAGCCTAGCCGCCTCGTACGACATCGGGCTGGTGACGGTGTCGGGATCGAGCCTTCGACCTCCCGCTTCGCAGGCCTCGCGGATCGAATCGATGTAGCCCGCCGCGTGAACGAGCTTCAGTTGATCGAGCGTCGCCGGGGCGTACTTGGGCCGCGTAGCACCCCACCTCACGACCCAATCATCAAGCCTCCCTTCCAGCGGCTTTAACCGCCCCGCGTTCTCGGGGTGCGCGCCGGTGTCGTGCTTCAAACAGAGCGGGTCGTAATAAATCAACATCCGGCCAATTCCTCAAAATTCCGAACCAACGCCTTCGCGAATTCGGCGTCGTTGATGTGATAAGGCAAACGGACCAACCGGCGATCGGCGGTCACTCGCAACGACCGCTCAAGCTCATCAAAGAGCGCGGCGTCGGCTTGCGGGTCGTAAAACGGCCCCCCTTCCACATCGATCGCCGAGACCCCTTTCTCAGGGACGAGCAACCTCAACGGGGCGGTCGACCGATTCAGCTTCGTCGCGATCCAGCGGGCGATCTGACGGTTCTCTTCAGGTGTTGTCCGCATCAACGTGACCTGCGCGTTGTGCACGTGAAACTTGCGGTCGCGAAACCGATCGGGGACCGTCTCTCGCGCGCCGAAATTGACCATGTCGACGGCACCCAAGCTAAGGACCAGCGGAATGCCGCTGGCGATCAACCGATCAAACCGCTCGGGCCCCCCCGGGAAAACGCCCCCGACGATCTCGTCGGCGACTTCGGTCGTCGTGATGTCGAGCACCCCGACGATCAGCCCCGATTCGACGAGCCGTTCCATCGCGCGCCCCCCGGCGCCGGTCGCGTGGAAGACGATCGTGTCGAACCCCTTCGCTTCGAGCTGCTGACGGACCGCGGTGACGCACGGCGTCGTGACCCCGAACATCGTCATCGCCACCGCCGGCTTAGCCTTGCCGGCAGCCCCACGCCGCACCTGTGACGCCATCCCCGCGATCGCGCTGCCGGCATTGGCCAGGATCTTTTCCGAGACGGTGTTCAAACCCGCGATGTCGACGACCGAATACATCAGCGTGATGTCACACCCTTCGACGTAGGGGGCCGTGTTGCCGCTGGCAACGGTCGAGACCATCAGCTTCGGCAGCCCGATCGGCAAGTCCCGCATCGCCGCCGTGATCAGCGCCGTCCCGCCGCTGCCGCCGATCCCGATCACCCCCGCGACCTTCCCCGCGGCCGTTTCCCGCACGAGAAAATCTCGCAGCGCCTCCCCCATCGCCGTCACCGCCGCCCCGCGATCGGCTTGCCCCAACACCCGCCCCGCCAAGATCGTCTCGCGAGCGATCTCCGGTGGCACCGTCGGCGGCCCGAGCGTCCCGACGTCGACCGTGACGACACGCACCCCCATGTCGCGCACGATCCCGGCGACAAATTCGAGCTCCGCCCCCTTGGTGTCCATCGTCGCGATCGCGTAAACCGCGGGGCGATGATCGTCTGGCAAGTTCGCTGGGCTCATGATCGCGATCACACCAAAAGGCAATTCCGAAAGGCCGCGAATCCGACACCCGCGACCGAGCAAAAGGCTTAATTTAGCATTTTCATCGGCCGTTCGGCGGCACAACGACGCCTCGCGAAGCGATCCCGCGTCGATGATAATGGCATCTCAAGGTCGGCCGCCGATTCGGTCTCGATCGGGTGACGCTGATATGACAAGCAGCGACCGGTCGATCCTCGGTTCGTGGCCGTCATTCAGCACGCCGATGCGCCGCGACGTTTGTAGGTTTCACGGTTCGAATCGCTTCGGATTTCGCGGCGAAAGCACGACGGGTCGGTCAAGGATCGCAAGGTACGAATCATCATGAGCAAATTTCATTTCGTCGTGCGGGGCATCGCCACGACGCTGACGATCGGCATCTCCTGTTGGGCCACATCGGATCGAACCTTCGCCGAAACCCCCGCAGCGCCCGCCGCTTCGATCGACTTCACACGCGACGTCCAGCCGATCCTGGCGAACCATTGCTGGAACTGCCACGGGCAGGACGAGGAGTCGCGACAAGCCGACTTAAGGCTCGACCTTCGCGACGAAGCGGTCTCCGGGGGTGCGGTCGTCCCCTCCGATGCCAAGGCCAGCCCGCTGGTCGCCCGGATCGATTCGACCGACCCCGACGAAGTGATGCCGCCCCCGGATGCCAAGAAGCCGCTGACGCCGGCACAGCGCGAAACGCTCCGCCGCTGGATCGATCAAGGGGCCAACTTCGCCAGCCACTGGGCCTTCATCACCCCCGCCAAGCTCCCGCCCCCCGAGGTCGAAGTGCCGACCGAAGGGCCGACCTGGATCGACCGCTTCATCGCCCAGAGGCTCGCTCGCGAAGGGATGCACCTTTCGCCGCCAGCCGATCGCGGGACGCTCATCCGCCGAGTGACGCTCGACTTAACAGGCCTGCCGCCAACGCCACAAGAGCTCGACGCGTTTCTCCATGACCCATCGCCCCAAGCGTACGAAAAGGTCGTCGATCGGCTCCTCGCCTCTCAAGCCTACGCCGAAAAGATGGCCGCCCAGTGGCTCGACCTCGCCCGATACGCCGACACCAACGGCTACAACAACGACGAAGATCGCACGATGTGGCCGTGGCGAGATTGGGTGATCCACGCCTTCGACGACAACATGCCCTACGACCGGTTCCTGACCGAACAGCTCGCCGGCGACCTCCTCCCCGAACCCTCCCGCTCACAACTCGTCGCCACCGCGTTCCTCCGCAACCAAGGGCACAACACCGAAGGGGGGATCATCGCCGAAGAGTACCGCGTCGAATATGTCGCCGACCGCGTCCACACCACCGCGACCGTCTTCCTCGGGTTGTCGATGCAGTGCGCCCGCTGCCACGACCACAAGTACGACCCGATCAGCACGCAGGAATACTATCGCTTCTTCGCCCTCTTCAATAACCTCGACGAGAAACAAGCGAGCTACAGCAAATTCGTCGCCGCCGAACCGTTCCTCCGCGTCCCCAGCGATGCCGAAGAGGCCGAACTGAAAGGACTCGATGACCAGATCGCCGACCTCAAAGGCCGCATCGAGAAGCGCGAAGCACAGGCCCCACAAACCTTCGCCGCTTGGGCCGCATCACAAGCTGACGCGGCGCTGATCGCGAAGATCGGCCAATCCCCCAAACACCACCTTCCGCTCGATCGCCCCGAATCGACACCGATCGATGCCGACAATCGATGGCCAGGGATCGACGCGCTGCACCCCGAACGATCGGCGAACGTGATCGGAAAGCTCGCTTGGGCCGAAGGGCACGACGCACCGGGACAATCAACACCGGGACAATCACCGCAGGGAGAAACGACACAGGGTCAATCCGCCGAATTCGATGGCCAAACGCACCTCGCCCTCCCTGGCCTGGGCGCGCAAGACGGAAGCACTCCCTTTTCGATTTCGCTGTGGGTCCGCCCCACAGCCGGCCCAGGGATGGCGATCCTCTCTAAAATGGACGAAGGGGCCAATTACCGCGGCTATGACCTGCTGATCGACGCGGGGAAGGTGACGATGCACCTGATCCACCGCTGGCCCGATAACGCCGTGAAGGTCACCTCCCAGGATGCGCTCGCGGCCGACCAGTGGCATCACGTCGCGGTCAGCTACGACGGTTCCCGCAAAGCGGCCGGCGTCACCTTTCATTTCGATGGCAAACCGGTCAAGACCGAGACCAACGCCGATTCGCTCAGCGACACCGCCGCGACCGACCAGCCATTTCGCCTCGGCCTGCGCGAAAAATCGCTCCCCTTCCGCGGCCGCATCGACGACGTGAGGCTCTTTGACGGGGCCCTGCAGCCCGAACAGGTCACGCAATTGCACCTCGGCCAACCGCTGACCAGCGTCGTCGATTGGGCGCGTCGACCCTATGCCGAATTGCCCGCCGATCGCCAAGCCTTCATCAAGGCCTTCGCCCTCAGGGAACTCGACCCCGATCATCCAAAGCTGGTCGCCGATCGCGACGCCGCGCAAAAACGCCGCGACGAACTGGCCAACGCCATCCCCGCGGTGATGGTGATGAAAGAGATGCAACCGCCGCGCGAAACGTTCGTCTTGAAGCGAGGCCAGTACGACCAACCCTCTGACAAGGTCACCCCCGGCGTCCCGGCCGCGCTCCGCGCCTTTGATCCCGCGGCATCCGCCGAACCTCAAGCCACCGGCGCGTCCGCCGAACCGGGCGACCGCGCGGCCCTCGCGAAATGGCTCGTCGATCCCAATCACCCGCTGACCGCTCGCGTCGCCGTCAACCGCTTCTGGGAAATCTTCTTCGGCACAGGGCTCGTGAAAACGGTCGAGGATTTCGGGGTCACGGGCGAATTCCCCAGCCACCCTGAACTGCTCGATCAGCTCGCGATCCGCTTCGTCGAGAGCGGCTGGGACGTGAAAGGACTTTTGAAATCGATCGCGATGTCAGCGACCTACCGTCAAGATTCGAAGGTCGATCCCGATCGCTACGCCCGCGACCCCGAAAACCGGCTGCTGGGCCGCGGCCCACGTTATCGCTTGCCGGCCGAAACGATCCGCGACAACGCGCTGGCGATCAGCGGCCTTTTGTCACGCCGCGTCGGCGGCCCCAGCGTCAAGCCGTACCAACCCGAAGGGCTATGGGAAGACGTCACCGTCGAACGGCGGGGCAAGTACGTCCCCGACAGCGGCGAAGGGCTCTATCGCCGAGGGATCTACACCTTCTGGAAACGGACCTGCCCGCCCCCGTCGATGGTCAGCTTCGACGCCCCCAACCGCGAGGTCTGCGTCGCGCGGCGGTCGCGGACCAACACCCCGCTGCAATCGCTGGTGCTGATGAACGACCCGACCTACGTCGAGGCGGCGCGAGAATTGGCGAAACGATTGCTTCTCGATCACGTCGATGACGACGCACGGGTCGACGCCGCCTACCGCCGCTGCGTCGCCCGCTCGCCCCGCGCCGATGAATCTCAAATCATCCGCGAACTGCTCGCGCGGTCGCGTGATCGTTACGCCACCGCCCCCGACCAGGCCGCGGCACTGATCGCCGTCGGCTCAACCGCCGCCGATCCGAAACTCGACCCGAAAGAACTCGCCGCCTGGACCATCGTGACCAGCACCCTGCTGAAACTCGACGAAACGATCTCGTAACGTTGACCCGCAGGCCGGTACGCAGATGTCCGCGCGAAGAGGACTGCACCAACAGACAAAATCT
>JBEIRZ010000438.1:0-3675 GCA_040375695.1 Planctomycetaceae bacterium | reverse complement strand
TCATGACGCACGAAGCTGGGGTCTTCGATCCCATGCAGCAGCATGTTGGTGACGCAGAGCATGTGCGGGAGCTGCTTCTTTTCGACGGCCCGCAGCCCTTCTTGCATCGCGGTTTCTTGCTTCGTTTTCTTGACGTAGCGGTCGCGCATGTGGCGGACTGAACAGGTCAAAAAGCCGCCGGTGCCGCAGGCGGGGTCGAAGAGGATTTCGCCGGGGTGCGGGTCGATCCGGTCGACCATGAAGGCGGTCACCGCCCGCGGGGTGTAGTATTCCCCCGCGTTCCCCGCCGATTGCAAGTCGTTGAGGATCTGTTCGTAGATGTCGCCGAAATGTTGACGTTCGGCGAGGTTGTTGAAATCGACCGCGGCGATCTTGTTGACGACTTGGCGGATCAATTGACCCGATTTCATGTAATTGTAAGCGTCCTCGAAGACGTCCTTGACGACGCGGCGGCGGTCACCGGGTTTGGTCGACGTCGGGAGGTTTTTGAGGGCGGGGAAGAGTGACCCGTTGATGAATTCGACGAGTTCGTCCCCCGTCATCCCTTCGGGGTCGGCGGCCCAGGCCCGCCATTGGTATTTCTTGGGGATCGGCGAACGGTAATCGGAAGAGACGAGTTCGAGCTCTTGATCTTGGTCGTCGATGATCTTGAGGAAAAACATCCAACAGAGTTGGCTGATCCGTTGGGCATCGCCATCGACACCGGTGTCTTGGCGCATGATGTCCTGGATCGACTTGACGATGGTGCGGACGGACATGGTCTAGGCGGCTTCCTGGTAGATCGCGGCTTGCAATTCGTGAACGGCCCGTTCGAACCCTGTTCGATCGCCGAAGGCATTGATCAGTTGCACGACGCTGCCCATGGCGCTGAACGGGGCGATCCGCAGGACCGCGGCGTCGTCGAGATTCAGCACCCCTTCGTCGGCGTACTTGGCGAGGAGGGCATCGAGGACGGCGCGGGCCTGGCCGCCGTACTTGGTGAAGACGTCACGCTTCTTGACCGATTCGGCACGCTCGCGCCGCGTCAGCGGTTTTTTGTCGAAGGCGACGTGGCAGATCAGGTCGAACGGGTCGAGGTCTTTGCCCAGTTCCTCGGCGATCGGGTCGAGCGACAACCCTTCGGCTTCGAGCTCTTCGATGATCGCCTGTTTGCGCGACGACCCTTTCCAGTATTGCAGGAAATCGTCGAGGCTCGTGAAGCGGCGTTTCAACGCGTGTTTGGTGTAATCGCGAAGGCTCTCGGTGATCAGCTTGCCATGTTCGTCGAGGTATTCGACCCGCTCGGCGACGATCTGGACATCGACGCCATCGACGTAGACCTTTTTGATCGGGCCGGAAGGGCCACCAGGGCCGCCGGTATTGCCGCTGCCGAAGTCATCGGGGCCGGTGAGGAACGTTTCGTCGGGGCCGGGGGTCGGGGGGAGCGGGTTGTTATCGTCGTCGGTCGCGGGGACGTCGTCGGGGGGCGAGATCGGTTCGCCGTCGGTCGGTTCGTAGATCTGGACCGGATCGCCGTCGAAGTCGGGGTCGGCGAAATGGCTGGTGGCGCCGCGAAAGTCGATCAGGGTGAAGAAGAATTTTTGTGTGTCTTCATGGACGCGGGTGCCGCGGCCGACGATCTGTTTGAATTCGGTCATCGAGCCGACTTCGCGATCGAGCACGATCAGGCGACAGGTTTGCGCGTCGACCCCGGTCGAAAGGAGCCGCGAGGTGGTGACGATGACGGGGTAGTTCGATTCGGGGTCGATGAAATTGCCGATTTGGTCGCAACCGTCTTTGTCGTCGCCGGTGATCCGCATGACGTAGCGGTGGTTTTGGGCGACGAGGTCGCGGTTTTCGTTGATTAAGGCTTCGCGCATGCGGGAGGCGTGTTCGGTGTCGACGCAAAAGACGATCGTCTTTTGGAAGCGGTCGCCGCTTTCTTTGAGGAATTCGGTGATCTTGCGGGCGACCAGCCGGGTGCGGTCGTCGAGGACGATCGTCCGGTCGAAGTCTTTGGTGTTGTAGATCCGATCGGCGACCTCTTCGCCGACGCGATCGACCTTGCCGAGCTCGGGGCGATAGCCATCGACGTCTTTATCGATGTGGACCTTGATCACCTTGTAGGGGGCCAGGAAGCCGTCGCGGATCCCTTGTTTCAGCGAGTAGGTGAAGATGGGGTCGCCGAAGTAGGCGATGTTCGAGACGTATTTGGTTTCTTTGGGGGTCGCGGTGAGCCCGATTTGGGTGGAGGCGGAGAAGTATTCGAGGATTTCGCGCCAGGCGGAATCTTCGGCGGCGCTGCCGCGGTGGCATTCGTCGATGACGATCAGGTCAAAGAAGCCGGGTGAGAAGTCGCGGAAGAGTTTGTTCTGTTCTTCGGGGCCGGTGATGGCCTGATAGAGCCCGAGGTAGACTTCGTACGACTTGTTGATTTGGCGTTTGGTGTCGATGGCGATGGTGGGGCGGATGGAGGTGCCATCGGCCTTTTCGATCGTCTTGGCTTGGGAGCTGAGTTTGGCCATGACCCCGCCGAAGGGGCGGAAGTCGTTGACCATCGTTTGGTCGATCAGGACGTTGCGATCGGCGAGGAAGAGGATCCGTTTTTTGAGCCCCGCTTTCCAAAGCCGCCAGATGATTTGGAAGGCGGTGAAGGTCTTGCCGGTGCCGGTGGCCATGACCAACAGGACGCGGTTTTGTCCTTTGGCGATCGCTTCGATCGTGGCGTTGACGGCGTTGCGTTGGTAATAACGCGCGGGCTTGTCGTTGCCGTTGTCAAAATAGTCTTGCAGGACGAGCTTTTCGACGTCAGGGGTGAGCCCTTTCCAGGCGACATAGCGGGACCAGAGGTCGCTGGGGGAGGGGAAGGCGTCGAGGGTCAGATGGGTTTCGATGGCGTGGGATTGGCCGGTGCGGTCATGGAAGAGGAAGCCGTCGCCGTTGGACGAAAAGACGAAGGGGACGTCGAGGGTGGCGGCGTAATCGAGGGCTTGTTGCATCCCGGCGCCGACGCCGTGCTGGTTGTCTTTGGCTTCGATCAGTGCGATCGGGAGGTGGGGTTTGTAGAAGAGGACGTAATCGGCACGCTTGGCCTTGCCGCGGGTCACGACCCGGCCGCGGACGGTGATCCGGCCTTTGGTGAAGGGATGCTCTTCGCGGATTTGCAGCATCTCGTCCCAACCCGCGCTGCGGAGCGCCGGGGTGATGAACTTGGTGCAAATGTCGCGTTCGGATAGGGATCGCTTATCCATTCAGGTTAACAGGTCAGCGGCTCAGGGTGCGATCCGGATAAGGGAAGGGGCGGGGAGTTAATAACATAACAAGAAGCGAATGTGGCGACCACGCAGGGGCTGTTGGCGGGACCGGGGCGCGGGGGTTGGCGCGCGGGGGGTTCACCACAGAGGACACCGAGAGCACGAAGAGGGGGGAAGGTGGCGCGCGTCGGTGGGCCACGGAAAGACACGGTAGACCACGGAAAGGGAGTTCTTTTGGGGGGGTGTCGCGGGGGTTGGCGCGCGGGGGTTTTACCACGAAGACGCGAAGGACGCGAAGGTTTTTTGGGGATGGCGCGCGTCGGTTGGACCACGAAATACTCGAAATTTACGAAAGGGGAGGTGGGTGAGAGAGTGGTTGGTGGTTGGTGGTTGGTGGTTGGTGGTTGGTGGTTGGTGGTTGGTGGTTGGTGGTTGGTGGTTG
>JBEIRZ010000056.1:0-19852 GCA_040375695.1 Planctomycetaceae bacterium | reverse complement strand
GTAGCCCCGCCTCGGCCTCCGGCGGTTCGGCACCATCGGCTTCGCCGCAATTGGCATCGGCTTCGCCGCAAATGACGTCGGCTTCGCCGCAAATGACGTCGGGCGTGCCTCCCGCCGACCCGGGCCACGACCTCGAACAGGCCGCCCAACTGGTCGAATCGTTCGCCAGGGTCAAGGCCGAAGTCGGCAAGGTGGTTGTCGGACAGGGTGAAGTGATCGAACAGCTGCTGATCGCGATCCTTGCCCGCGGACATTGCCTACTGGAAGGCGTTCCGGGTCTCGCCAAAACGTTGATGATCCGTTCTTTGGCCGAAACGATGGACCTGCAGTTTCGCCGGATCCAATTCACCCCCGACCTGATGCCGGGCGACATCACGGGGACAGAGATCATTCAAGAAAACCCACAGACGGGCCGCCGCGAAATGGTCTTTCAGCAGGGGCCGATCTTTTCGCAGGTCGTCCTGGCCGACGAGATCAACCGCACGCCCCCCAAGACCCAAGCCGCGCTGCTCGAAGCGATGCAAGAACACGAGGTAACGGCCGCGGGGAAGACGTATCGGCTGCAAGAGCCCTTTTTCGTGTTGGCGACCCAAAACCCGATCGAGCAGGAAGGGACCTACCCGTTGCCCGAGGCCCAGCGCGACCGTTTCATCTTCCACGTCGTCGTCGGCTACCCGGACCGCGCGGAAGAGGGCGAGATCATCGACCGAACGACGCGCCGCGGCTCCGCTTCCTGTGCCCATGTGCTCAACGGCGAACAGATCCTTCGGTACCAGGAAGTCGTCCGCGACGTGCCCCTGCCCGATAACATCAAACAGTTCGTCCTCGACTTGGTGAGGATCCTGAGGCCACGCGACCCGGCGGCACCCGACTGGGTCAAACAGTATGTGGAGTATGGCCCCGGGCCGCGGGCGAGCCAACAATTGGTCCTCGGCGGCAAAGCGCGGGCCCTGCTTCATCGTCGGCATCACGTCACGATCGCCGATATCGAAGCGCTCGCCCTCCCGGCGCTCCGCCACCGCCTCGTCCCGACCTTCACCGCCGAGGCGGAAGGGATCAGCACCGACGATTTGATCCGGCGGGCTTTGTCCAAGGTCCGACGCCCCGCCGGGTCGCTGCTGTAACGGGGGAGTCCGGATGTCGATCAACGAACTCCTATCGCCCGCGGACCGCGATCGCATCGCCGGCCTAGAATTGATGGCCCGCCAGGTCGTCGAGGGATTCTGCAGCGGCCAGCACCGCTCGCCCCACAAGGGTTACAGCGTCGAATTCAAGGAACATCGCCCCTACGTCCGGGGCGATGAGATCCGCTCGATCGACTGGAAGGTCTTCGGCAAGACCGACCGGATTTACGTCCGCGAGTTCGAAGAGGAGACGAACCTTAAGGCGACGCTGATCGTCGATTGCAGCGGCTCGATGGCCTACGCCCGCGCCGGCGGGATCTCGAAACACCGCTACGCGATGCAGGTCGCGGCCTCACTCGCCTACCTGATGATCGGGCAACAGGACGGCGTCGGCGTCGCGACATTCGATACCCAAATCCGCGACTTCCTCCCGCCACGCAGCCGGCATACCCATCTGCAGGCGATCTGCTCGGTGCTCGAGCGTCGCCCGCCGGGGGGCGAAACCGAAATCAGCCAAGTCCTCGGGGGCTTGGCGAAGAAACTCCATCGCCGCGGGCTGCTGGTCCTGATCTCCGACTGCTTCGCCGACGCGCCGACCCTGATCCGGGCCCTGACCCACTTTCGCCACGCCAAGCACGAGGTCCTGGTGCTGCAAATCCTCGACCCGGACGAGCTCGAGTTCCCGTTCCGCGGCCGGATCCGTTTCCGCAACCTGGAGCTCGCCGATGACCACGAAGAGGTCGACGCGGCGGCGCTGGCCGCGGCCTACCGCGAGGGCTTCCGCCAGCACCAACAGCAACTCCGCGACGGCTGCGGCCGATTCCGGATCGATCACGTCGTCTTGACCACCGACACCCCGGTCGCCGAAGCGCTCTCCGGTTACCTTGCGACCAGACGCAGGATGGCATGACGCTGCTCAACGGACTGCTCGCGCTGGGGGCCTTGGCATTCACCATCCCGCTGGTGATCCATCTGCTCTTTCGCAACCGCTTCGAGACGCTCGATTGGGGGGCGATGCGGTTTTTGCGAAACGTCGTCCAGCAGAACCGTCGCCGCATGCAATTGCTCAATTTGCTGTTGCTGCTGGTCCGTTGCCTGATCCCGATCCTGCTGGCGCTGGCCCTCGCCAGACCGGTGATCACCTGGTGGCGTCAGACCCGCGGCGACGAACCGGTCGCGCTGGCGATGATCCTCGACAACAGCTACTCGATGGCGGCCCGCACCGGCGAACAGGCCAACCGTTTCACCGCCGCCCTGAACGCCGCCCGCACGATCGCCGGTTCGATCGCCCGAGGTTCGGAGATCACGCTCCTGACCAGCGACGGCCAAACGCTGTTGACCAGCCCCGCCGAAATCGAGGCGGCCTTGCAACGGGTGAGGATCGGCGGCGGCCCCTTCGATCTCGAATCGCTCCTGGGTCGCGCCCTAGGCCGGTTGTCGGACTCGTCCTACGCGAGCCGCCAAATCGCGATCCTGAGCGACAACGCCGCCGTCGGATTCACCCAGGCGATGCTCGACAACCTCCCCGGCCTCCGCGAACGTGTCGCCGCGGTCACCCCCGCCCCCGACGTCGCCTGGATCGATCTGATCGGCGACGGGCCGACCCCGTTTCGCAACCTGCGGCTGCACAGCGTCGAACCGGATTCCCAACACGCGGTCCCCGGCCAAGTCGTCCCTTGGCGGATCGAGGCCCGGCTCGATGGCCCCACACCCAAAACGGCCGAAATCGTCGTGCGGGTCAACGGCGCCGTCCAGCAGCGACGCACAGAGCCCGTCCGCGACAATGCGGTCCGCGCCGTCGTCCCGGTCACGATCGCGAAGGCGGGAAGACACGTTGTCGACGTCGCCATCGCCGCCTCTGCCGACCCGGCCTCCGGCGATTGGGCCGACGATTTTCCCCCCGACGACTCGGCCGCATTCCCTGTCACCGTGTTCGACCCGATCGAGGTCTGGCTCGTCGATGGCCACCCCGGCAACCGACCGCTGGCATCCGAGACCGATTACCTAGCGATCGCGCTGAGCCCCTTCATGACGTCTCCCCCCGCCAAGGATCCCCTTTCGGACGACCCTTCTCTGGCGGACGACCCTTCTTTGGCGGGCGACCCTTCTGTGGCGGATGACGAGACCGCGAAACCGACGAACCTCTTCCGTACCGTCAAAGTCCCCTTCGGACGACTCGCCACGACGCAACGCGAAGGGGAGTGGCCCGAAGTCGTCGTCCTCGCCGATGTCGCCCGCCCTTCGGCCGCCGATGCGAAATGGCTCGCCGAATTCGTTGCGGTCAGGGGCGGGACGCTCGTCGTGTTCGCGGGACCATCGGTCGATCCGGCATGGTACGAACAAAACCTTCGCGGCCAGGACAACACCCCGCTCCTCCCCATGCTTTACGGCAGTGTGCAAAACTCGGAAGCGGGCCTGGCGATCGACGAAACGCGTTTGACCTACCCGCCGCTGGCAATCTTCGGGGGTGACGAAAAAGGGGCACTCACCGGGACGACCTTCCACGGCTGGCTCGAGATGCGAAGACGCGCCCCGACCAGCCCCGCCGACCCCTCCAAGGCCACCCCCCCTTAGCCGCCCCAAACGCCCCCCGCGACGGCACCCGCGAAGACACCCGGGGCACCCGCGACGGCAACGGCATCACCGACGCCAGGCGCGACAACACCGCCCCCTGCCGACGCGAGTGATCCTGCCGCTTCCGAATCGGAACTCGCGACGACCGTGTTGAGGCTGGAAGGGGGACAACCCTTGATCGCGGTCGCTTCGTCCGGCACCGGTCAGGTCGTTCAGTTCGCCTCGACCTGCGACGCCACTTGGACAACCCTCCCGCTTCGCCCCGCCTTCGTGCCGCTGATGCAGCGACTGATGTTGCACTTGGCGATCCGGTCCGATGCGCGAAACGTCCCCGCCGCCGGCGAACCGCTGGTGATGCGCGGGCTCGAACCCGAACTCACTTGGACCGTAACACCGCCCGATGGGACGCCGCGGGCCTTGGCTGCCAAACGTGATCCCGGCGTTAGTCCCGCTAGCGGCAATAACGCGGCCGCGACCGCCGGCGATACCGCAGCGCAGGGCGATCCGGTGGCCGTCCCCACGGTGACCTGGGCGGACACCTCTCAGGCCGGCCCCTATCGCTTCGAGGCCGGCTCGGACGAAATCGCGTGGGGCGCCGTCCGCGTCCCCGATGCCGATCTGAAACCGGGAATCGTCGATCAACGGACGCGGCGGTTGGCGGCCCAGCGGCTCGGGGCGACCTTCCACCCGTCGCTCGATGCCTTCCTCGGGGATGATTCGAACCGCCGGTTCGGACGCGGGATCTGGAAGTACCTCTTGATCGCGCTGATCGCCGCCATGGTGATCGAACCGCTGATCCAACAATACCGCTCCCGCCGCGGCTAACGGTCGCCGGCGGCTCGCGAAGCCAAGGCCGCCCGCCCCTTTTCAATACGCCGCACCGCCAAGCTCGCGGCGGTCAACGCCGCCCAGCTCATGATCACCGCCAATACCGCCCCCCCGCCGATCCGCCAGACCCGGCGACGGACTTCGATCGATTCGTATTGCCCACGAAAACGCTGACGGTCTTGCGGCTCGAACCGCAACAACGCCGCCGACCGGTAACTCGTCTCCTCCCCCGATTCGTCCTGCGACTCGAACCGCGCCGAACCCTTGAGCTTGGCCCGCAACCAGGCGTCATCAGGAAGGATCTCCGGCGGGATCGGCGACACCCCCAACAGCGTCTCCAAATAGGCCTCCACCGCCCCCCGCGATTCGACTTCGAGCAACCTTTGGCTCGACTCGCGGCTCGCCGCCGGCGAGGCCTGAACGGGCCACGTATGGGTCGTCCCTTCCAGATTCGGCGGGTCATCGACCCATGCCGGATCCGACTCACCCTCGCCCCGATCGCGCGCGCCGACGTCACCGATTTCACCGATTTCTTCGAACCGATCACCCGCGGCCGCTTCACTCACCACGGGCAGGGCTCCGAAACCGACGACCAGCAGGCACAGTGCTAGCGGCCATGCATCGCCGAAGCGGTTTTTATCTTCAACGGCCGATCGGATCATGCGACCATCCCTCGCTCCCCGAGCGTCATCGATGTCCCACCCTCCCAAACCGAGGCGACTTGGATGGCAACCATCGTCAGCCCCACCACGCACATCCCCCACCACTGCGGTATCGGGAAGAACTCGTTCACGACCAACCCCCACCCCATCGCGCCGATCACCGACCAAATGTTGATGCGTCGCCGACGCAACGGATCGAGCGATCCCCACCATCGGACCAACCCCATCACGATCGCGAAATGGACCGCCAAGGCCGCCGGCTTGGGCAAGATCTTCTCCGGGGCGGCCGGGTCGGCGTCATAAAGCATCGGGGGCAAATAGCTGTTGCTGACCCAACGCGTCGCGTCGGTCGCCAGCGGGATCATCAGGTACGCAAGCGCGATCGCCGCGGCCCAACCGACCACGCCCCCCACGGCCGCGGCCATCCAACGACGCCCCGCGAACGACCCGGGGTGACCCTCCCACCACTTCCCCAGAGCCATCAACAGCGTGGCCGATAGCCAGGCGACGATCGCGGCACCCATGTACCACGCGACCTGCTTCGGCTCCTCGGCGCCCTGGCGAAGCCCCAGCAGCGACAACCCGCCGGCACAAAGCGCCGTCGCCACCGCCGCCGCGACGACCGATCCGGAGAGCTCGGCCAACCGCGACGATGCCGGCTTGGCGGCGATCGCCTCGCGACGCGCCTGCTGCCACGCCAAAAGCGTCTGACGCATCCGCGCCGGATGCCGCGCGTAGCCCGGGACCCGCTGGCCCTGGGGGACGGAAGGGGCGGGTAACTCGCCGACGGCCGCCGAGGCCGCGGCGGGCTGCTTGACTACGTTTGTAGTAACCGCGACTACGTTTGTAGTATCGCTGACTACATTTGTAGTCATATCGTGGACTACATTTGTAGTCACCGGGGTGGCCGCGGCCGTCGTCCGGCGGGGGCGTGCGATCACCGGGACGTCGGGATCGAGCTCGCGGGCCATCTCCGCGGCGGTACCCCATCGTCGCTGCGGGTCCTTACGAACTGCGACCTCGATGACGCGACGAAACGGGGGTGCGATCCCCGCCAAATCGGCTTCCTGGGTCAGGTGTTTGACCTGGATCTCGCCGACGCTCTCGCCGTCAAAGAGCGGTCGGCCAGCAAGCATCTCGAACAGGATCAGCCCGAGCGCGTAGATATCGATCTCAGGGCCGTACTTCCCCGCACCGATCTCGGGGGCCATGTAATGCGGCGTCCCGATCCGCTGCGTGTGCGGGTCGCGGTTGGAGATCGCGATGAACTTGCTGAGCCCATAATCGCCGACTTTGATCACCCCCAAATCGTCGAACAGGTTGGCCGGCTTCAGGTCGCGATGGACGATCCCCTGTTGGTGGAGGTGATCGACCGCGGCGGCCGACTGACAGAACCACCGCAACACGTCGGGGCGGTCGAGCCCCTGCGGGTGCTTCGCCAGGACCTCCGCCAAATTCGGGCCGGCGACATATTCCATCACCACCCAGGTTTGACCGGCGGCATCCCGAATGATGTCGTGCAGCGCGACCAAGTTCGGGTGCTTGACGTTCAAGCAATTCGAATCGCCACGCAGCTCGACCTCCAAATTCCGCTCGACCCGTTTGAGCGCCACCTCCTTGCCGGCATCGCTGATGGCAAAATAGACCTCGCCGAACCCCCCGACCCCGAGGCCTCGCTGCAGGGTGTATCGATCGAGCACCCGGGTGCCGCTGGCCAGCAGGAACCGGGCCGGTTCACGCGGCGTCGCTTCGTCGGTCATTCTCCCACGCCCCCCTCGTTTGGTACGACCAACCCCCGATCGCTCGCACGGATCAACATCGACCAATCCTCGTATCGCCAAGGCTCGCCCTCTTCGATCGGCCGCGGCTCGATCGCCGACCCACGGATCCACCACTTTTCCTGACGGCGAAACATCACCCATTGTTGTGACGAAAGCCCAGGAGTACAGAGATGATTGAACGGCTCGGGCCCGATCAGCATCGTCTGGTCGCAGATCACCAAAGCGTCGATCGGATCCGACAACCGGAACGGGGGCAAGACGACCAGCACCGCCGAACGGCTCAGCGGCGACGGCCGGCGGTAGACGATCTTAACGCCCCCCCGGGCCACCCGCCCGTCACTTCTGACCAATCCCAACCGCCGATTCGGTCCCAGCGGCACCAGCCGCCCGACACCCCCGCTCGCCCCAATCGCTCCAGACGCCGACTCAACCGCAATCTCCCCAGCGGCGTCATACCAACCCGACTCGACCGCCAACCAGTCTTCGCCATCGATCCGCCGCACGCTGGCCACCTACGGGGGCCAATCGCAACGGATCGCCATGTCGGCCCGACCGATCCGGCGCGACGCGCCCGGCGTCCCCGGCCCCCCGATCGTCACTTCGTCACCATCGGTGATGTCGAAACCACCCCCACGATCGATCCACAACCGCCACCAACGCCCCGAACTCTCGGCGGTCAAGGCCTCACGCGTCGTTGAAGATCGCCCGGGCGGGAAGGGAAGCGGCATCGGCGGTCTTGATCCTTAGGGAACGATTCTTGCGGTAGCCACTGCGGCACGACGCGGGACGATCGGGTCGACCGGCTTTTCTGGCCAGACAGACGCATCGCCGCGTCATTCTCATTCGAGGATCATCGCCGCCAAAGGTTCGTCGCCCGACGCCGCTTCTGCGGTCGTTGAAACTTCCGCAGCGGCCGAAGCGCCGCTGCCCAAAAACTCGGCGAGTTCTTCGAACAAGTTGTCGTCGGCGGTGGCATCCAGATCGATCGACCCGGTCGTGGCCAGCGGCGCCGCGGCCACCTCCTCTTCGACTTCGACCCGCGAAGCAAGATCGTCCAACAGCGACCGCGTCTTGGCCAGATGGCTGTCGTCCAATTTCGACTCGCTCGCCGTCTGCGCCACGCGTAGCGACGCGACCCGTGCCTGCAGATTCTCGATTTCCACTTCGAGCTGGTTCTTCGCTTCGAGCATCCCTTGCAATCGGTCCGACGCCGACCGGAGCGACGATTCACGGGCCGCGACCATCTGTCCGAGCTTCTCGTGGGTCGCCGAGCGTCCCTTCAACCGCTGGAACCGCCCCGACAAATCGTCTTTCACTTCCGCGGCGGTGTAGGTCTTACCCCCATACGTGTACTGGCCCTCCCCACGCTTCAAGTCATCGGCCAACCGGGTCACATCCGACTTCGCCTTGTCGAGATCGGCCGCGGTCGTGTCGGCCTGCTTTTGCAACCGTGCCAGCTCGATCTTGTCTCGGGCGATCGACTTGGCATGCTTTTGGATCTCCGGTTCCAAATCATCAATCATCTGCTGGGCCCGCTGAAGCTCGACCTCCAGCGGCACCGCATCGCTCGCCGCCTCCCCCAACCATCCCCAACCGAGACGGGCGTAGCTCCCCACCGGCGTCCCCCACCAAACCGCCGGCAACAGCGCCGCGACGGCAACACCTTTCATCAATTTCACTAACATCGCTTGACCCCTCTTCGTGCTAAATCGTTTCGTGCTCAATCGTTTCGGGCAAAACCGCTCGTCAGTCCCCCTCGGGTGACGCCTTCATTCAGGGATTCGCTGGGAACTTGGCGATCTTGCAAAGAAAAAAAATTTTTTCTCGGTTCGCCGGTCGCCAGCGGTACCCGCAAAGTCACCGCCAGCCGCTATAGGTGGCAGACAAATCGGAAAAAAACCTCGCCACACCAGCGAAAAGCGCGAAAAGCTCCTCCGCATCGCTAGATTGACTTCACTGCCGACCCTGCCCGGCTCGAAGAAAAAGCCCGGCTCGAAGAAAAGCCTGCTTCACTTCTTGGCAGCTTTTCGGGTAAACCGGCTGCCCTTTTCGACAATCCGCCCCACCGGGCGACCCCCGCGAAGACCAATCCCCAAGACCCAACCGACGCGAACACAACAGGTTACGACCGAATCAGCAGATCCGACCGGCCCCGCGGCATCACAATTGCTCAACCGCAGCAACTGTAGTCCGTGGGGCGACGACGGGCGCGGCCAGGTGCCGTGCCTCGAAACAGGCAATCCCCCCCGCCGGACCGACCGAGGCTTCCCATGTCGCACCGAGAAACGAACCTTCCCGCGGACGAAATCGCTTCGCAACCGCTCGTCGGTGAGCAGTTCGCCGCCGATGCGGTCGCGACTCCCGAAGCGACCTCGGCGAAACCCCAGGCCGACGCTTCGTCGCAAGGGCATGCCGCGGCCGATCCGGAGCAGGAAACTTCGTCGCTGCAGCGGTTCGGAGATTGGATCGACGCCCAGTTGATGATTTTGGAAGAACAGCAATCGCGGTTCGTCACCGGCCGCTCGAGGCTCAAAAGCCTTCGCCGCTAACCCGTCGCGGGCGGCTTTCTGCCTGGCCCGTGTGCCCATCGCTATGTGCGCCCATCGCGAAGTGCGCTCATCGCGAAGAGACGCGGCGAAGATTCGCTTCCGCGTCGCGGCCGAGCCCTAAGCTTCTATGCGAGCCGGCTTTTTGTGTAAGCTGGTCGTGACGCGTACCGGCCATCGACGGCCAACCCCCCGACGCGTCCTTGACTTGGGTTTTCTCGCATGCGTTCGTTGCCGATCCCGTTCGTCGCCCCGGTGTTGATGGGGACCAGCGCCTGGCTGCTGCGTCTGAGGTGGCTGGCGGTCTTTGGCCAGTTGGGTGCGGTCTTCACCGCCGGCGGTTTTCTCGGGGATCAATTGCCCTGGTGGCCGCTCCTGTCGCTGATCGCCCTGACCGCTGTCACTAACGCGATGTATTGGTATTGGCTCGACCGGATCGACCAGGGAGACCGACTGCGGCAAGGAGTGCCCAGCGACGGAGAAGGTCGCGATGCGACGACAGGGCAGGGCCAAGCTTTCGATGCAAACCTGTCCGCTGGCGGGGCCGCCGTCCGACAATCCCATTCCCCCCCGAGGGTCGATCGGCAAGCGAGCCAGGATCGCGTCGCGACGTCGCTGATGATCATCGATCTGATCACGCTCACCGCGATGCTCGGTTTCAGCGGCGGGATCGATAACCCGTTCAGCCTCTTTTTTTTCGTGAACCTCGCCGTCGGCGGGGTGATCCTTCGCCCCGGTTGGGC
Organism: Planctomycetaceae bacterium; assembly: GCA_040375695.1. GTDB lineage: Bacteria > Planctomycetota > Planctomycetia > Pirellulales > Pirellulaceae > UBA6163. The sequence continues at coordinate 9,594 of JBEIRZ010000056.1, read as the reverse complement.
CTGGGTCGTCGCGGGGCTTGCGATCCTGGGGTACCTGACGCTGATGTTTTGGTCGTTGCCGATGGTCGGCCTCGTCGAATCGCCGCGGCGGTTCGAAATGGTGCCCCAACGCGTCGCGTCGCTGATCGCCTTTGCGACGTGTGCGATCGTGGTCACGCACTTCGTCACCCGCACCGCGGCAGAGTTGACGCGACGAGAGCGTCAATTAAGCGAGATCCGGGCCGAGAACGAACGCGTCTTGCGGCTCGAAGGTTTGACGACGCTGGCGGCGGGGGCGGCCCACGAATTGGCGACGCCCCTCTCGACGATCGATGTCATCGCGCGGGAATTGGGGCGACACCTCCGCGAATTCGAAGTCCCCGAGTCGGTCCGCGAGGACGTCCGGCTGATCGACCAAGAGCTCGACCTGTGCCGCCAAATCCTCCGTCGCATGCGGGGCGCCGTCGGCGACTCGATGGCCGACCGGTGGGACCAGACGACCGTCGGCGAACTCCTCGATTGCGCCCTGGAAGGGGTCCGTGACCCGGACCACGTCGATGTCGAGGACGCCCCGCAACGGGTCGAAGGGTTGCCGCTGTGGATCCCCCAAGAGGCGGTCGCCCAGGCGATCCGGAACCTGATCCACAACGGTTTGGACGCCGGCGGCCCCGGCGGACGCGTCCGTGTCATGACCTCCGTCAAGGGAAATTCGGTCGAATTTCGCATCCGCGACCAAGGGGCGGGGATGAGCGAGGAACAGATCGGGCGGGCCGGAGAACCGTTTTACACCACCAAAGAACCGGGCCGCGGGATGGGTTTGGGGCTCTTTCTGACCCGAAATGTCGTCACGCGACTGGGGGGAAAGCTCGAATTTCGCAGCGATCCGGGGAAGGGGACCGAAGCGATCGTGACGCTGCCGTATGGCAACCAACCCCGCCATTGACCACCGCAGACCGGTGCCAGCTTTGACTAACGGCGTTTTGGCAATATGATAGAAAGGCCCACCAACTTCTTGGAGTCTTGAGTATGTTTCCCGGCCCGATGGAACTGATCGTCGTCTTGTTCATCGTCCTCCTCCTCTTCGGCGGGACGAAGATCCCCAGCCTGATGCGGAATCTCGGCCGGGGTGCCAGCGAGTTCAAGCGGGGCCTCTCCGAAACCGATGATGACGACCGCGGCGGTAAGCTGGAAGACAATCGCAGCTGATCGCTTCGTTCAGATTCACGGGAGGCAGCGAACGTGTTTGGCTTGAGCCCTTTCGAATTGGCCGCCGTCGGGGTCGTGGCGATCTTATTGTTCGGCTCCAAACTACCCGACGTCGCCCATTCGCTCGGCAAGCAATACCGTGACCTGCGGAGGAACCTGAACGATATTCAGGACCAGTTCCGCGAGGCCCAGCGGGAAGTCACCCGGGCGATCGAGGCCCCGGTGAAGGAGCTGAATAACGCCCTGTCCGACGTGGCCGTCGAAGAAGAAAAAATTCGCGAACCCTCCGTCCCCAAATTCACCCCACCCCCGGCCGACGAAGAGGCTTGACCCCGGTCCCGCAGCCCAGAACCGACCGCCGCCCAGACCCGACCGCCGCCCAGAACCGACCGCCGCCCAGAACCGACCGCAGCCCAGAACCGACCGCAGCCCAGAACCGACCGCAGCCAGGGCGAATGAAACGGGGCTCCCGATGCGGAACCCCAGCGGAGAGCCAGGGTTGGACAGTCAGTGTCATCAGGACAACAGCCCCGTAGATACGCCCCGGTGTTAAGGGTCTCAACAACCTCGCTAAGATCAACCTCAACACCCCGTCCCGCAAACGCCTTGGCGATCCCACGATTCCCTCTGCGACGTAGGCACTGCTCCTTCTGCGACGTAGGCACTGGCAATCGATGCGGATCGGTTACAATGATCCGATTCGGGTCGCGACCAAAATCGTTCGCCGAGCCCCGTCGCGATCCGATCGCGAACCCTCTGGCCGACTCGTCCCAACCGCTCACCGTTCGCCCAGCCCCCACCTCACGCCACCCTTCCGAGTATCGAGGTCCGCATGACTTTCCAACATCCCGAATCGCGAGGCCGCCTGGAGGGTGGCTTTCATGGCCTGTCACTCTCGAAGACCCACGCCGCGACATCAGCCCAACCCGGTCGCCGAAACTTCCTGCGGCACTTGGCGCAGGGGGCCACGGCATGCGCCGTCGCCGGCACACTGGGTGACTTCGTGACCGCGCAAGACGCCGCGGCGAAGAAAACCGATGTCCGACTCCGCAAGACGCTCAAGGTCGGCATGGTCCGAGTCCCCGGGACCCTGGCCGAAAAATTCGCCGCGGTCAAACAGGCCGGCTTCGAAGGGATCGAACTCGACGCACCGGGATTCAACGTCGAAGAGGTCAAGGCGGCGATCGCCGCTACCGGCCTCGTCGTCGATGGTACCGTCTGCGGCGACCATTGGTCGGTCCGTCATAGCGATCCCGACCCGAAGGTCCGCGAGCAGGCGCTTAAGAGCTGTATCGATGGACTCCGTGCGACCAAGGCCGTCGGCGGCGACACGATGCTGCTGGTCCCCGGCCACGGCAAGGACGGGTCCCAAGCCGAAGTTTTCGAGCGGACCCTCGCGAACATCTCGCTCGCCCTCCCCGTCGCGAAAGAGACCGGCATCAAGATCGCCATCGAAAATGTCTGGAACCATTTTCTCTATGATCACGAAGGGAGCGCGGACCAGACCGCCGACGAACTGGCCCGCTTCGTCGATGCTTTCAATTCGCCGCTGGTCGGCGTCCAATTCGACATCGGCAACCACTGGAAATTCGGCGACCCCGCCGCTTGGATCCATAAGCTCGGCAAGCGGATCATCAAGCTCGACATCAAAGGTTTCTCCAAGGCAGAAGACAAGTTCACCGACATCAGCAAGTGCGACATCGATTGGGCCAGCGTCCGTAAGGCGTTGGTCGATATCGATTTCCGCGGCTGGGTCGCGGCCGAAGTCGGTGGCGGTGATTTGGCGAAACTCACGGAGATCAGTCGCGAGATCGACTCGACCGTGGGCTTGACGTGAGCTGTCACGTCAGTGTGATGCCGGGCGAAGTCATCGAGTGGCTTCGCCCGGAGACGTGCCGCCTGATCTTCGATGGCACCTTCGGCGCCGGGGGACACAGCGTCGCCCTCGCACGCCTGCTCCCGGCCGGCGCGTCGCTGCTCGCTGCCGATCGAGACCCCGCCGCCGTCGCCGCCTGGGAAGGGGCCAAGGCCAACGACGAAACGCTCGCTCGCCTACCGATTCGGCTGGTCTGCGCCAGCTACCACCAGCTCGATCGGTTGCTGGGCGAGGAGGGCCTCGGCAAGGTCGATGGCGTGATCCTCGACCTCGGCCTGTCGAGCGATCAACTCGCCGATCGTGACCGCGGATTCAGCTTCACCGGCGACGGCCCTCTCGACTTGAGGTTCGACCCGACCTCCGGCCAGACCGTCGCACAATTCCTCGCCTCCGCGACCGAACGCGAGATCGCCGATACGATCTATCGCTTCGGGGAAGAACGCTTCAGCCGCCGCATCGCCAAGCAGATCGTCCTGAAACGCCAGGCCCGCAACCCCGTTCGAAGCGTCAACGAACTGGTCGACATCTGCCGCCGCTGCGTCCCACGCGGAAAAAACCACGATATCCACCCGGCGACCCGGACCTTCCAAGGGCTGCGGATCGCCGTCAACCAAGAACTGGAGATCCTCGAACAGGCCCTGCGGGTCCTGCCACTGTGCGTTAACCCCGGCGGACGGATCGCGATCATCAGCTTTCACTCGCTCGAAGACCGCATCGTCAAACAGGCCTTCCGCGATGACGACCGACTCGAACCGCTGACCCGCAAACCGCTCCGGCCGACCGACGAAGAAGTCGAACAAAACCCCCGCAGCCGCAGCGCAAAACTTCGTGTCGCCGAAGCCATCGACCCGAACCAACCCCGTCCCGACCGACGTCGCGGCAAACGCTCATGGGGTGCGGGAAAGGCTTACGAAGAGGACTACGGCAACGAGGAGTTTGACGACGGGGACGACGGGGACGACGGGGACGACGGGGACGAAGAATTTCGGGATGACGCGATTCAAGACGAGGAATCGTAGGGGCCGTCTTCGTCCGACCCCAGCGACGCTTCGCCGTCGAACGCGTCGAAAGCCTCGTCTCCAAAATCATCCGCCCCGGACCCGTCCGATTCGGCCTCATCGATTTCGGCCGCGTCCCCAAAGGCAAACCGCCTCGGCCCTTCGATCAGGTCCTCATCGGTCAGCGACCCCGATTCGCCTCGACCCGACGAATGCTCATCAACCGTCTCGAGGAACGCTAGTGACATATTCCCCTTGGGCCGCACGTCCCAAGGCCCGAGCGGCAGGGTCGACATGTCAAAAAACTTGTCGGCCTCAACGACCAAAATGCTGCCGGGTGGGGCGAAATAGGCCGCCGCTTCGATCAGCGGGAATAGGAAACTGGTCATCTGCAGCCACATCACGTAGGGCGGGCAAAAATAGACGATCCAAGGCGTTGTGGGGTCATCCAACGACATCTCTTCCATCCGCCCCGCGGCGATCTTGAGCGTGTCCCCCGCGATCACCTCCATCTCTTCCGTCGAAATCCCCAGCGCCGCCATGTTCTTGCGGATCGCGATCGCGAAACGCCGGTCACGCTCGAAGGCGATCGCGCCGGCGGCGCCGCGGCTCAGCGATTCGATCGCCAAGATCCCCGTCCCGGCGAACAGGTCCCAAACGTAGCGGCCTCGGATCGCCAGCCCGATGATGTTGAACAGCGACTCGCGTAGGCTCTCCTTCATCGGCCGAATCGAACGATCGCCGATGTAAATCACCCCGCGGCCACGCAAATCGCCGCTGATGATCCGCAACTTGGTCGGTTTAATGTTCGTGGGACGTTTCGGAATACTGTCCGTGGGACGTTTCGGAGATTTCACAGAACCCAACCCGATCGCCGGGCAAAAAAGGTGGCCGCCGCTTTTACCCCCGATCCTGATGAACCGGCGACGATCCGGACGCAGGGCTGCCGCCGCTCCGAACTCTCGTTTATCCTGACCGATCGTGCGCGATCGCGAAAGCCAGCTTTCCACTCACCCCCCCACAAACCGCATGATGACGGACCGAATCCCGGCACGACCCGCCCACCGGCAACGTCCTGCCCACCGGCTGACCCCCGCCGTGCTGCTCGCTCGGCTCCCACTCGCTTGGTTACTCTTTTGGGCGTTACCGCTAGCGGCCCAAGAGAAACCCGCTCAGGCCGCCACTTCCGCTCAGGCCGCAGAGGACTCTGCGACCGAACAGGGCGAACAGGGCCAAAAGGGCGAACAGAGTTCGGGTGCCGCGAGGAAGCCGCCGGCCGCGATCGCGGCGCCCCCCGCGATCGCCGCCCCCAACGGCATCGCCGCGCCGGCCGACCCGCTGGCGCCGGCAGACCTGAATGTGGCGCTGAACGACGAACAAAAGGCCGCCGTCGAGGACTTCATCCAGCAGCGTCAGGCCTGGGCCAAGACGCTCGCCAACTTGCGGGGCCGCGAGATCCGTTTCAGCAACAACGTCGACCGATCCGACGCAGCGGTCGAAGAGCTCTACCAATTGCGGAACCAGGCCCGCGAACAACTGAAGCCGCTGGTCGACAGCGCCAAATCGGTCTACAGGCTGATCAACCGCGACGCCGAAACCGGATCGTTCCTCGTCACCCTGCTCGACTACCGCCGGCAATTCTCGATGTACGACGACTCGTTCGAGGCCGCAAAGCTGCTGCTCGATTCGGGCGTGCCGACCGATTTCCTCTTCACCTTCGCCGCCCGGGCCGCCTTCGTCGAAGGGCGGTTCGACGAAGTCCTGCCGCTCTACAAACGATTCGTCGAAAAGAACGGCCCAGAAAAGCTCGATAAGGTCGATCAAAACATCGGCTCGTTGCTGGACGTTTATCCCCCGTGGTGGCAGGAAGAACTCGTCGCACGCCAGGCCGATGCGAAGAAAGGGGATTTGCCCCGCGTCCTGCTCGAGACGACCCGCGGCCCGGTCGTGCTGGAAATGTTCGAAGATAGCGCCCCCAACACCGTCGCCAATTTCATCCGGCTCGTCGAAGATGGCTTCTACGACGATTCCGAGTTCTACCAGGTGATCGATGACCTGTTGGCGGTCGGTGGCGACCCGGTCGGCGACGGCTCGGGAACGACAGGGAAGGTGATCCCGGACGAACACGACGCCCCCAACCGTCGCCGGATCATGCGCGGCTCCGTCTTCATGGCCAAGATCGGCGACCCGCAACGCGAAGGGGAACTCCTCCCCAACACCGCGAGTTGCCAATTCGTGATCGCCCTGATGCCGATGGCCCCCCGGGCACAGACCCAGACGGTCTTCGCGCGGGTCGTCGAAGGGCTCGATGTCGTTTGCGCCTTCCGCCGGATCGACCCGACCGAAAAGAAGGAATCGGCGTTGCAACTCCCACCAGAACGGATCCTTCGCGCGAATGTCCTCCGCAAGCGGGACCATGAGTACACCGTGAAATACGCCCCCTGATGACCTCGCCCGCCGAACAACCATCGACGCGTGGCGGCAATCAACCGACCGCGTCCGGCAGTAACCACCTGGCGTCAGCCGGCAATCAATTCCGTGCGCCAGCCGGCAGTCAATTCCGTGCGCTGGTCAGCGGTGAACGCCGCGGGTTGCTCCCATCGATCGCCCGCGCCCTGCTGTCGTGCGCGGCACTTGGCTATCGCGCCGCCGTGGCGATCCGTAATTTCGCCTATGACCGAGGTTGGGCCCAAACCCATTCCGCCGACGTCCCGGTGATCTCGATCGGGAACCTCACGGTCGGCGGGACTGGCAAGACGCCCCTGGTGCGGTACGTCGCTAGGCTCCTGCGTGGGCAAGGCCTACGCGTCGCGCTGCTCAGCCGCGGTTATGCCGCGCGGCCAGGCGACGAAAGCGACGAGGCGATGGAATTGGCCCGCGGTTTACCCGACGTCCCCCACCTGCAACAACCCGACCGGGTCGCCTCGGCGAAGGTCGCCGTGGAAGAACTCGAATCCGAAGTGCTCCTGATGGATGACGGGTTCCAACACCGCCGGCTGAAACGCGACCTCGATATCGTCGTGATCGATGCGACCTCCCCCTTCGGTTTCGATCGGCTCCTCCCTCGTGGCCTCCTTCGCGAACCGATCCGATCGCTCCGCCGGGCCGATCTGGCGATCCTCAGCCGCGTCGATGCCGTGTCACCACGAACCCTCGAAACGATCGAAGCACGCGTCCGTCGTGCCGCCCCCGACATCCCGATCGCAAAGTCGATCCACCGCCCGACCGAACTGCTCGGTTGGCCCGACCAGACCTTACCGATCACGGCGCTCCGGGACCGCCCCGTCGCCGTCCTGAGCGGGATCGGAAACCCCGCCGCCTTCGTCGATACCGTCCGCCACGCCGGGGCCCGCGTCCTCGACGTGCTCAGCCTCAAAGACCACGAGCGTTACGACGCGGAATCGATGCGCCAAATCCGCGACTGGCTCGATCGCATCGCCGACCGCCAAGCCGCGATCGTCTGCACCCACAAAGATTTGGTGAAACTGAAGACCGACCGGATCGCCGGTCGTGAGCTCTGGGCGCTGCTGGTCGAACTCGAAATCGTCTCCGGCGAGGCCGACGTGCAACGATTGATCCTCGGCGCTGCGCCCCGAGACGACGAATCACGAGGAGACGAGGCAGATCACGATCAGGCCGGCTGATTCGGCGCTAACCCCGGGCTCTCTTCGCTGGGCCAAGCCAGATCTCCGCGTGACTTCGTCCTGCCCCCTGACAAACTCGGTATGCTCTTAAAAGGTCGCGGCCCCGGCCGTCCCTTTGACCCGCGGCCAAATCCCCAAAATCCCCACCCCCATCAAGGGCCCTCTCATGCCGATACCGCTCCTCAAGTCCCGCCCAACCCTCCCCAACCTACGCAACGCCGCGTTGGCCCTCGGGCTGATCGCGTCTGCCGCCCTTCCGATCCGGGCCCAAGAGGCAAAACCGGCCGCGACCAAGCCACGCGTCGCCGACCACCCGGGGCAATACGTCGATCTGCTAGGGCCCGACGGCCAGCCACGCGTCCGCTACGTCTACGCCCGCGACAAGAGCACCGAAGAGACGACTTTCGATACCTCCAAAGTCTTCGCCCACGTCATGGCCCCCGGCGGCGAACAAACCCTGACCAGCGGTCCAGGGGCTGAGTCCTACCCTCACCACCGTGGCATCTTCGTCGGTTGGAACAAGACCTTGTCCAACGGCAAGTCCCACGACTTCTGGCACGCCAAGGAGACGGCCCTCGAACACGTCTCGTTCGAAACGGGACAAGAACCACACGCGGCTTTCGTCCGTGGCAAGATCCGCTGGGTCGGCAAGAATGGCGAAGCGGTCGTCGACGAATCCCGGACCTATCGGCTCGTCGATTCTCAAGATACCTACGCCGTGATCGACGTGACGACGGAATTGAAGGCGGCCGGTGCCGATGTCGAACTCGGCGGCGACCCGGAACACGCAGGGGTCCAATTCCGCCCGTCCCAACAGGTCGCTGACGCCAAGGGTGCGAAATACACATTCCACGCCGAAGGGATCGACCCCACCAAGGATCTCGACCTCCCTTGGGTCGCCTGCTCGTTCCTGGTCGATGGCAAACCTTGGACGGTCCAACAGATCGATCACCCCGATAACCCGCGCGGGGCCCGCTGGTCGGCCTACCGTGATTACGGACGCTTCGGCGCGTTCCCGGTGATCAAACTGACCGACGGAAAAAGCCAGACGTTGAAGTACCGCTTCCGGGTTATCCCCGGAGAAACCCCCTCGCGCGAATCGCTGAGCGCTGCCGCTGCCGAGTACACCAAGTAGCTGCCAATCCCGATCAGCCGCCCCCGCAGGATCGGTCCAGCCGGCCGATCCTGCCGATTCGAAGCTGACACCAATCCTCTCCGTCAACGAATTTGAAGTACCGGGTTGCGATTCATCGGGTAGGATAGGGTAATCCTTGAGTTCTGCCCCGAAGGTGACTCCCCCGAAGACGCTAACGGGCCCCGAAACGATCAATCCTTTGGCCAAGGGGTCAAGTCGACGAGCGTTTTCGGCGGCGACCCGATCGTGCCCCGCGGTCGTGCCCAGAGCCTGATCATCTTCGGAACGGACGCATGGCGGCCCCGCATCCGAGGCGGAAGTCCGGGCGGCGGCTTCGGGGAGATGATGTCGATGCTTGCTTTTTTGGCGATTTTTTGGTGCTTTTCATGAGCGACGTGCGATGCCCTAACTGCGGCGAAGGCTTTCGTCTCCCGGATTTTTCCCTCCCCGCAGGGACCATCGCGGCCTGCCCATGGTGCAAGAGCCGTCATTCGATCGCCACCCTGCGGGCCGGCTCCCCACCCCTGGCCGAACTCTTCGCACCCGACGGCAACCCCCTTCAGGTCGCCTTTTCGCTGACAGATTTCCCGGCACGCGCAACCGTTTCGCCTGCGCAGCCGGCCGTTTCTTCGGCGCAGCCGGCCGTTTCTTCGGCGCAGCCGATCATTTCGCCGGCGCAGCCGATCCTGGCATCGACCCCCAAACAGACCGAACGGCCATTGGCCGAAAGCACCTCGCACCACACCGATCGCTGGG
>JBEIRZ010000608.1:0-1987 GCA_040375695.1 Planctomycetaceae bacterium | reverse complement strand
CGCCAAACGGGATAAGAGTCGGCTTGCTCGGTGCGATCACCATTCGGAACGATCGGTCGCGACGCAGTAGCGACCCGATGTCGGAATCAGTCATCTTGCCCTCGGTCGCATTGACGGCGTGTTTTTCGATCAACCGCTTCGCGATTTGGCTCCATTTCGACAACTGAAACCGCCCCGATACGGTCATACCAAGCTGTTGTTTTTCGATCGGCGGACCTTGCGGCCCCCCGTGAGAGTCGCCGGGGACGTCGTGTGTAAATTTGTTGACGGTCAGCGACGTTTCGTCCATCTGCTCGCCGATCGGGATAAGCGACGCATAGCTATTTCCAGGGAAACCTAAATAAAGGTTCGACTTTCCGGCGACTTGAATGTAGCTGGTCATTTATTGTCCGCGCGGGATTCGAGAATCATAAGTCGGGAAATATCGACTCATCCTGGTAGTTAAGTCGTTTCGGTTTTCGTAGTCGACCACGCTCGGCCCGCCGGTCGAAATTACGCTTGCGGCAATTTCTTCCTGCAGTCCGAACACGTTTTCGCCCCGCCGGATCGCCAAAAGAGCGTCGCGAGAATCTTTGGTCAGCCGATCGATCATTTCGCCATCTGCCGCTTCTGGGCGGCGCTGGTAAAGCCTTGCCATCGCCAGGCCGCAAACGATCGCTTTCAGGTGGGATCGAGCGAGACCGGATAGTCCCGCAAGTTGTGCGACGGTGTATTTCCCGCCGGCCAGGAGCGACGATTCAACTTCCCCGGAGGCGTCTTCAAGGGCGACCAAGACTTTGGGAGACGTCGCGACCAAATCGCGGTCCTGTGTCTCCCGGTCGTCGGTGGCCAAATCGCCCACTAGATCGATGTCGTAGCGGGCGATCAAATCGGCTCCCGTTGCGTAGGCTTTATCGCTCATGGCTTCCAGGGGTGGATCAGGTCAACACGTCTTTGAATACGAATCCGGACGCGCTGGCCGTCACGACCATGGCGAAGTCGTCGACGACGTGGCCTTCAAGCCTGCGTTGCTTCGCCTCGCGGAATTCCTCTACCGTCATTTCTTCGTAGAGAAACGCGCAAATTGTCGAGAAATTCGGCCCGTTTCCGGAAGGCGCGACGAGCGCACCGGGGCGAGCCAAAAGGTAGGCCCGTCCGGGGGTCGCGACGAAATCGCGGGTCGCGGACGACGCTCCCCGACGGCTCGTAACTTTAACGGTATCCTCGACAACGACACTGTACCCATAAAGTTTGTCAGGCAACCCGTATTGACTCCACCTGCCGGCGTCACCCTTCACCTGGCTGTAGGCTTCCGGCGACCCCTTGATATGGTCGACGATTTCTTGGCATTCCGAAATCTGGTGCGCCGTGGTCACGTCGAGGACCAGCCGAAGATCCTTCTTGCGGACCACCGATAGGGTCGACTTGAGAATTTGTTCGGCCGCGTAATTTAGCGACCGCTTGATATCCTGCCTCGCGACGGTTGAGGCGTCCCAAGGGCCGGTATTGCCGCTGATGCTGGCGACGACGGCGACGTGGGCGGCCTCGAAATTCGAGTCGTTGCCCAAAATCGCGTGAGCGCTGACGGTTCGGGCCGTCATGGCTTGCTGCGCTTTGATCGACTTGTGGGTCTCGCTGATCGCCCAATCGGCCTGTTCGCGGGACTTGTCGCCCAACTTGTACGGGTAGTCAAGTCGCTTGGTCTTGTAGGGCAAGTACCCGAAAGATTCGGTCCCGTCGTTGTTTTGTGGCCGATCGGCACCGTCGGGCCAGACAAATTCCGCCAGATCGGTGCTTAAAATCCGACCGGCTTCTTCGGTCGTCACCCTAAGATAAAACCCCTGGTCTTTCGTCACTGGTTTTAACTGGACGTACTGATTTAGCGGGAAATCGTCGGGGTTCCGGCTGAAACCGATTACCAAATTCCCGGTAGCTGCGTGATTCGGGACGTAGGTGTTCGATTCGCCCGGCCGGACAAACGTCGTAGTCATCTCTGAGAATCCTTATT
>JBEIRZ010000330.1:0-5145 GCA_040375695.1 Planctomycetaceae bacterium | reverse complement strand
GCCGCTTCTCAGCATGCCGCTTCTCAGCATGCCGCTTCTCAGCATGCCGCTTCTCAGCATGCCGCTTCTCAGCATGCCGCTTCTCAGCATGCCGCTTCTCAGCATGCCGCTGCTACGCCGGTCGCTTCGCGGGTGATTAAGCTTCGATCCCGAAATCGCGAACGGTTAACAGCGTCTGGAGCTCGATCCCTTCTGCGGCGAAGGCCTCTTGACCACCGGCCAAACGGTCGATGATCCCGATCACCCCGAGCACTTCCAACCCGAATTCGCGGGCCGCCTTGACCGCTGCCAAAGCACTCCCGCCGCTGGTGATCACGTCTTCGACGATCACCACCTTCTGGCCGGGCGAGACCGGGCCTTCGACCTGCCGCCCCGTACCGTGCCCCTTGGGCTCCTTCCTGACCATGAACCCGACCAACGGCAGGTCCCGTTGCCCAGCGACCGTGACGACCGCCGCGGTGATCGGGTCGGCGCCGATCGCCATCCCCCCCACCGCATCGGGCATCGCCGGCATCGCCGACAACCGTTCCAAAATCCCCGCCGCGATCACGTTCGCCCCCTTGGGGTGCAACGTCAGGTTGCGGCAATCGAGGTAGTACGACGCCGTCTTGCCACTGGCGAGCGTGAAGGTGCCGAATTTTAAAGAATGCTGCGCCAGGAGCCGCTTCAACTCCTCGCGGTCGTATCGATTGGTGTTGCTCATGATGTGGATGATCGGTCCGATCCGCCCGCTTGGCAAGGGGCTACCGCCGCAGGGCCGGCGCCACCCAAACACGCCGCATTTTCCCTTAGGCCACGCGTCATCAGAAGCATCGCCAAACCCGTCGCGGTCGCATACCCCAACGTCATCGCGCCGCTCATCAACATCGCGTCCGCGAAAAGGTTCGCCCCCGTGCCGAACCATTCGCTGACGTACCGCGTTACGTATGCCCCGGCATACCACCCCAACCCGCTCGCCGGGGCCCACAGCCACCACCACCGAAAACGTCGCACGATCACCAAGACCGCGGTCTGGGATACCCCGATCCCCAAGCCGATCAAAATCCCGAACCACCAAGCGCCGGCAAAGCTAATATACAACCCGACATACGCCGCGACGACCCACGCCACCCCCCACCAGCGCAGCCGACCCCACAAAAACCGCCACTGCACCGTGGCCAAGATCCCCGGAATCAACCACAGACTGACGTTAGGCAACGTCGTCGAAGATTCGACCGCCGCGATCGCGATCAAGACCGCCGCCACGTGCGAAAAGACCCAACATGCCAGCCACATCCACATCCGAAAACCTCTCTCGCCAAACCGACCCTGCACCCAACGCCCACCTCCGTTTTACCAACTCGTCTTCGAGCACGAGACACCCGAAAAGCGAGACACCCGAAAAGAAAGTGCCTGCCAATTGGAAAGAGCGATCACTCAACGGTGAACCCTATCACATCATCCCGCTCGACCAACGCAAAAGCGACCCCAATCAGCTACACTTTAGAACGCCCCTAGTCACCCCGCTTCGACCCGACGTTTTCCGCACTCTCACTCATCTGTCTGCTCAGGATCGACATGACCAATCGTCAAAAAAACGGGATCGCCTGCATCGTGATCGCCATACTGCTCGCCGGAGTAGCGATCAAGAATTCTTTCATCACCCCGACCATTCCCGTGGGGGACGGCAGTGGTCTCGGCGTCAGCCGTCTCGTCGGGGCATTCCTACCAGCCGTTCTGCTTCTCGCGCTAGGGTTATGGTTCTTTCAAAAACCAAAGGCCTGATCGCTCGGCCGCGCCGCTGAGTTGGGCCGAATGGTGGTCGGTGCCGAAGGCAACACCTTTCTGCGATCGCCTGACTTTAAACCTTTCCACCCGGCGGTTATCATTCGCTTGGTTTTGGATAGACAATGCCATCGGGGAATCCGATTCGAAGTTCATGCAGAAGCTCGATTATTTACGTGTTGACACCCCCACACACATGGCCCATCTGACAAGTATTTGAAACGGGAACGGTTATCCGATGAGCAACGACCCGTACGAACCGCCGGAAACGGCATCGGACTCGCCATCGGGTCATGACCGATCGACGGTTGCCAACCCCGTCGGTGACATCCTCCTCTGGGCAGGGATGCTGGCCCTCACTTATGGGGCGGTCGCCTGTTTCCTGATCAACCTGCCGCCAAACAATCCGGTCAGCGGCCGGTTACCTAGCATCTACATCATGGCGGCAGGGAGCGTCTTGTCACTCGTCGGACTGACGATGCGGAATTCCCTCCAAAGCTCCTCAAGCGCGAAAGGGACAAAAAGGGTTTCTCCTTTGATCGGGATCTTGTTCCTTCTGGCGATCATGATCGCGGTCGTCGTCGCGATCGCACGACTGTGAAACGGCTTTCGCCGAACGGCCGTCGGTCGCCGGCCAGTAGCTTGGGTAAACAACCGCCGGATGACGATCGCCACAGGGCGCCAACATGCCAAAGAACGTCGCGATTTTGATCTTCGATGCGGTCGAGGTCTTGGACTTTGCCGGACCGTTCGAAATCTTTTCGGTCGCTGGCGGACGCGACGCCACCCCGGCACCTTTCAACACCTACACCGTCGCCCAAACAGCCGGCCCGATCACCGCCCGCAACGGGTTGGTCGTCACACCGCATCACCCCATCCACGCTTGCCCGCCTCCCGATATCGTCCTGATCCCCGGCGGCTTCGGTGCCCGAGACGCGATGAAAAATCCCGTCCTCCTCGATTGGGTCACCCGGACACACGCCTCAAGCGAACTGACCCTTTCGGTTTGCACCGGCTCGTTGATCCTCGGCGCCGCCGGACTGCTCGACGGGTTAAACTCGACGACCCATCACGGGGCTTATGAACTGCTCGAAAGCGTCGCACCCAAGACGTCCGTCATCCGCGGCGTCCGCTTCGTCGACAACGGGAAGGTCGTCACCTCCGCAGGGGTCCAGGCCGGGATGGACATGGCCTTGCACGTCGTCGCTCGGTCGCTCGGGCTTGCGGCGGCCGAAGAGACGGCACTCTACCTCGAGTATGTTTGGCGAACGAGCGAGAATTGATCTCAAGATTTGCTTGCCAGCTTTCGGAACCGAGAAGCGTAACTCGCAAGGAGAAAACGATGCCCCAAGACCGTACATCGCTTGTGCTCGGACTGCTGTTGGTCGCCTTGGGAGGCGGCTGGTTGTTACGGAGCCTCGGATTCATCTCGCCGGTCGATTGGGCTTGGACGCTCGGGCTGGCCGTCGTCTCGGTCCTCACCATAGCCCTCTCCGGTTTTGACAAGGTGTCGTTTGTTGTCGGCGGTTTTTTTGCGGTCGCGAGCATCTGCTCCGTGCTCCGTCAAATCGGTAAGGTCACGGCCGAGGTCGAGGTACCCGCGTTGGTCCTGACCGCCGGCATCCTGCTCCTGATCGCCCGCAGCAATCGCATCCCGAAACCGCGGTGGATCGAAAACGGTGACGTCGTTAAATAGGGTGCG
Source organism: Planctomycetaceae bacterium (assembly GCA_040375695.1). Taxonomy (GTDB): domain Bacteria; phylum Planctomycetota; class Planctomycetia; order Pirellulales; family Pirellulaceae; genus UBA6163. The sequence goes on along the minus strand of JBEIRZ010000330.1, from coordinate 1,679 downwards.
CACCGATCGTCAACTTGCTATGATCGACGGGGCTCATCAAGATCGACAGCCTAGCCATCCATCCACGCCCTGCCGCGTGGAAATTTTTAATTTCGGTTATCTTCAGGAGTAACTTCGCGTGCGTGACGTCCTATTCATGTTGAAGCCCGATTTCCTGGACCCGAAGGCGGGACCCGGGAAGTATTTCTGCCCCGATTGCGCCCTTGTCGAAGGAGTCCTGTCGTATTTCCCGTGGCTGAAGGGGCGGGTCGAAGTCCGTGAAGTCGATTTCCCACGGCCTCGGCCCGAAGTCGCCGCGATTTTCGGCGAAGATCACCCGGGTTGCCCGGTCTTGGTCTTCGAACCCTCCACCGAAGTGCCCGAAGGTGTCACGGTCCATCAATCGCCAAGCGGCCAGCGCTACATCTCCGGGGCGGCCGAGATCAATCATTATCTCGCCAAGGCCTACAACGTGTCGCTTCCCCATCCATGACGCAGGTCCTGCGGTCCGATGAGGACAACGTGATGACGCTTACCAAACCGCCCGAACGGTCCAATAAATCGCTGTGGCATCGGACTTATCCGTCGCCGAGTACCCGACGATGACCGAAAACGACGACCGACCAGATGATTCGGTTGCCCCGCCGGTTAACGCCCTGCGACCACGGTTCTTGCCGTCGGCCTGGATGATGTTTTATTCCCTCTCGATCGCGCTCGCCGGGGCCTACCTCTTCTACTTCGCCTTCGATCCCGAGAACCGCTTTGCCCGGTTGTCATTGCCAACAGCTTGTTTGGCGATGGTGACCAGCGTGTTGCTCTGGTTTCGCATCCGTTTGGGGCTGCTCGGGTATCTGGCCCTGGCCGCTGTGATCGTGGGATACGCCGCCTATCGTTTATTCACCGAAGGGCTGACCCCCGCACGGATCGGCATGACGATCGGGGCCTTGATGATGCTCGCCGGTTACTCGTCGGTGGCCGAAGAAATGCCCCCTCAGGATGCTGACGGTTCAACTCCTTAATCCGAACCCGATCGTCGCGATGCTGGCCCCGCGATCGTCTTACCGATGCCAGAGACTTGACCGACGGGACGGCATCCAAGACGATGCAAGCTTGAGTTACGAGCCGCAAGTGCCTGATCGCGGCAGTTCAGCACCTTGTGTTTTTCGCGGTCTCCGCTGTATCGATTTTTCGGAGGGGCCTTTATGAGTGCTGCAGTTGCGTCGACAGCCGCGGTGAATGCGGCCGCGATCGCCCAAGCGATCAGTGCCGCGGGAGTTCTGGTTCGGATGGAGCCACACGAATTCGTCAAGCTGCTTGAGCGTGAAGCCGAGCCCTTAATCGTCCAGTCGACCGGTGGTTTTTTTCGCAAGCACCATCAATACTTGATGAGCTATCGCGGCTTGGCGTTTTTCACCAAATCGCCAACCCCGTTGGAACTGCCACCTGATGCCGAAGTGGTCATGGCCGCTTCAATTTGGATGCCGGGATGACCGAAAGCCGATGGGATCGGCGTTTTGTCATCGACTCGCTGACGGAAGACCGGCTTGAAACAGCTCGCCTTTTCATGCATGCAACCCCGACAGCTTTGCCATGAATGTCACCGTCGTTGATGGCGATCTGCTCGACCAAGACGTGGATGCCATCGTCAACGCTTGGAATCGCAACGTCATCCCCTGGTGGTTGCTCCTTCCTCAAGGGGT
>JBEIRZ010000162.1:0-9667 GCA_040375695.1 Planctomycetaceae bacterium | reverse complement strand
GCACGAGCACGATTCGGATTGGTGGCGGATGGCAGGGCGGGCAAGCGTTGGGGGGGAATTTACTTTTTTGCGGTGGGGATGAGGTTGAAGCAGGCGACCCCCTCTTCGCCTCGGACATAGAGCAGGCCATGGCTCAGGATCGGGGCGGCCCAATAGGGAGGCTTGAGCGGCACGTAGCCGGCCAAAGCCCGCGGGGGGGTGACCGCTTCGAGGTCGGTTTCCGTGATTACCTTCAGGTTCGATGGATCCGCTTTGATCAATTGCATCAAGCCGTTCTCGTCCAGGACGACGAAGTGGCCGTCGACATGCAGGAGGCTCGATCGGACATGTCGGCGGTCGACCCAACCTTCGGAGCGGTCGGTAAGCCGGACCGCGCGGAGGTCGCTGTCGGGTTGGTTGCGGCCGCTGCAACCATAGATCCAATCATCGACGAGGATCGGCGTCGACCAGTGGGCGCGAAAGAATTGCAACCTGCGGCTGGGCGGATCCTTCCAGATTTCGCGAACCCCATCGAGTCGCACTTCCAACAGCACTGACCCGACTTCATAACATTCGCTGATCAAAACCCGATTCCCCGAGACGACCGGGACCATCGCGTTGACGCTTTCGAGCATCGGGGAGCGGTGGGGATAATGCCACAGCGCCTTGCCGGTGTCGGCCTCGACCGCCAGCAGACCGTCGCGGGCAAAAATGAGGATCACGGTCGTGTCGTCGATCGTCATCAATCGCGGGCTGCCGTAGCTCGCCAAGTCGTCACCGACCTTCCACACCTCTTGGCCGGTCGCCAGATCGAACGCGACGAGGGCCGAGCCGTTGGGGGTGACGCGATCGAGCCGTCCGGGTGGGATCAGGGCATCCTCTTTGGGGCTGCCGCCGACCATCACGATCACCTTGCCGTTGTGGATCAGCGGCGAGCAGCCGACGCCGAAAAAGTTTTGGATCACGCCGTAGCGGGCGCTGGTATCGAAGCTCCAGCGGGGCTTGCCGTCGCGGACGTCGCGGCAGGTCAATCGGCCGGAGACGCCGAAGGTCACGACGCTGTCGCCATCGACGGCGGGGGTGTCGCGAGGGCCGTTGTTGTAGCCGTACATGTCGGCGTAATCGACCGGCTGGTCGGTTTGCCAGAGCGGTTTGCCGGTTTCGGCTTCGACGGCCCGCAACCGTTCGACGTCGCCGACCCGTTCGTGTTGGAAATAACGCCCCCCGGCGATGGCCCCGATCCCGTAACCGGTCCCGATCGGCATCGTCCAGGCGATCGGCAAGCGGTCGGCGGACCAATCGGTGCGGATCCCCGTTTCGGGCGATTTGCCATCGAAGGTTTTTCCCAAGAAGCGAGGCCAATCCTCACCGCTGCGGCGGGTGACGATTTCGGCAGCTTGCCCCAGCGCCGGTTGTGGCGTGCAAAAGAGAGCCGCCGCGACGAGTGCTGCGAATCCGGCCAAGGCTCTGAGCGTGAGGATCTTGGGGGTGAGGGTCTTGGGGGTGAGGGTCTTGGGGGTGAGGATCGCGACGGCTGCCTTTAATGTTCGGCTGCGACTGACGAAAGGGGTTGGCGACGTTAAACTGGAAGTCCGTGCGAGCCTCAGCGTGGCATTGACCTGACCGCCGAAATAGGCTGGCCCTGTGACGGCAAAGTGATTGCGGACGTCATCACTTGGTCGGGCGCCAGCGGTGGGGCTTGGGGTGGGAAGCTGAAACGGCACGTCGATGTTGCGTGCGAGCGAACGACGAACCGATCCGGATGCGTGTCGCATGGAAGACCTGGTGGTGAACAATCGATTGACGATCCCTGCTTCCGAGCTGCAGGCGAGCTATTCTCGGAGCGGTGGACCGGGGGGGCAAAACGTCAACAAAGTGGCCTCCAGGGTAACGCTTCGGTGGCAGGTTGGCGACCAGCCCAGGTTGCCGCCCGATTGGCAGCGCCGGTTGCTGGCCCGACACGGGAATCGGATCAACCGAGAAGGGGAGATCTTGGTGCACAGCGATCGTTATCGGGACCAGCCTCGCAACCTCGACGATTGTCGGCAGCGGTTGGCGCAGTGGTTGCTCGAATGTGAGGCGGCGCCGGTCGAACGCAAGGCGACGCGACCTTCGCTGGGGAGCAAGTTGCGGCGGTTGGATAACAAGCGACGTGTGGCTGAAAAGAAGAGCGGGCGGCGCGGTTGGAGCGACTGAATTCGGGGGCTGAGCCGATCGCGGCTGGTTGCCGGGTTGTCACAACGCGTCGCGCTTCAGGATTGAGCATCAAGCCTCTGAGCGGATTGGGGCCCGGTCCCTGAGCGGTGCGTTTTTTGAGATCGGGCCTGAGCTGATCGGGTCTTGGATAATCGGGCCTGAGCGGTTGTTCGGTTTTTAGCGGTGATGTCGGCCAGCGGGGTGATATCGCGGGGGCGGGTGATCGGGGTGGTGACGCGCCGCGACGTTTTTTTGATGGCAGGCGGTTCGGATCGACGAAGGGGATCGGGGGGAAGGTCCGCACCGACCGGATTCACTTCGGTTGGGGGCTGACCCCGCATTGCCCATTCTCACCGACCTTTCGGTTTGAGCTCCCCGACCTTTTGGCCAGTCCTGCATGAGCACCGTCGCCGCGCCCAAGCCGCCACGCGACCCCGAGCGGGTGGAGACATCCGAAGCCCGGGTTCCGGTCGCCACGCCGTCAACGATGTCAACGCCGCCAACGCCGCCTACACCGCGAGCGGCGTCGTCACGTGGCGGTTCGCAGCGCGAGGGGCAGTCGCGGGAAGGGCAGTCAAGAGGTGGTTCGAAGGGTGACGATGCGCAGCGGATGAGCCGGGTGAAGGCAGAGCGTGATTTGAGGCGCGACGTCTTTGGGCTGGTGTTGATCGCGGCGACGCTGATGATGTTCATATCGCTCGTGACACGCGACCCGCGGGACCCGATCACGATCCCCTCCTGGCCGCTGCGACTCGTTTACACCCCGGACGTGACGCATTATCCGCTGAACGACCGGGTGACGAACGCGTGCGGGTATTGGGGGGCATATTTTTCGTCGATGCTGATCGATGCGATCGGGGTGAGCGCGTTGATCGTGATCGTCGCGGCGGCATTTTGTGCGTTCACGATTTTGGGGCGTGGGCAGGTGCGTGCGCCGGCGCTGCGATCGCTGGGGGTGACGATCGTGGTCGTCGCGATTTCGACCGCGGCCTGTTTGGCCCCGCTCCGGTTGGACGGGTTCCCTGCGGTCGGGGCGGGGGGGTATTTGGGGGCGATGGGGAGCCTTTATCTGCAAGAACATTTCGCGTTGCCGGGGGCGTGGATCTTGACGCTGACCGGGTTGGCGATCGGGTTGTTGCTGACGACCGATTATGTGCTGTGGTACGCGGGTGTGCGGGTGTTGGCGAGCGGGGCGATGGTGTCGCGGCGAGGATTCCAGACGATGCACCAGGCGCTGCCGCGGCGAGGTTGGGGTCGGGTGAGCACCGACTTGGACGCGCCGCTCGGCGGGCCCGCGATCGCGATCGCGCCGGGGGGCTCGGCGGCGACGGGTCAGGCGCTTGCCGCCAACCGTGACCCGCGTGAGCCGATGGGTAAGGAGCCGACGATCAAATTGCGGCAGCGGCCCAAGCCGAACGCGGCGATCGAAGCGGCCGAGGCGGCAGAGCGATTGGCCGTGGCGCAGGCGGGTGCCATGGGGGGGGAAGCGGTCGAGCCGCTTGAGGATAAGGGCGTTGTCGCCAAGGGGGCTGACCCGATCGCCGCGTTGCCGCAGGGGGTCCAGGGGTCCCAGGGTGTCCAGGGGGCGGGGACTGTTCACGGAACGCCGGCGGGGGCGGTCGATCTCGACATCGAGAACGAAGAAGACGAATACCCGCTGGACGGTTTTGACAGCCGCAGCCCGGCGGGGGGTGTGGTCGGCGGTGCTGCGGCCGGGCCGGTCGGTGATGCGGGGGCGACGCCGGTCAACGGGGGAAGCGTCGAGCCGCAGGGTGGGGCCGAGCCGAAGGTCAGGGCACCGAAGAAGAAAGACGAGCGTCAGGCGGTGATGGACGCCGTCAACGAGGAATTGCCCGAAGGGGTCGACGAGTATCGGTTGCCGAGCATCGAATTGCTCGATGAGGCCGACGACATCAGTTACAACGACCAGACGGCCGAGGTGCGTCGCAAGGCGAAGATCCTGGAAGAGACGTTCCGCAACTTCGGCTTCAACATCCGCGTCGTCGAGATCGAGACGGGGCCGGTGATCGCGCAGTACGAGGTCGAGTTGGAGGCGGGTCTGAGGCTCAGCAAGATCACGGGTTTGGCCGACGACTTGGCGATCGCGCTGCGGGTCCCCAGCGTGCGGATCGTCGCCCCGATCCCGGGGAAGAACACGGTCGGGATCGAAGTCCCGAACGAGCACCGTCAGGTGGTGACGTTGCGGGAAGTGATCGAGGAGTGCGGCGATTCGACCCGCCGGATGAACATCCCGGTCTTCTTGGGGAAGGACGTCGCGGGGAACCCACTCACGATCGACTTGGCGAAGATGCCGCACCTGTTGATCGCGGGTCGGACCGGGACGGGGAAGAGCGTCTGTTTGAACGCGATCATCACTTCGGTCCTGATGGCGTGCCGGCCGGAGCAGGTGCGGATGTTGATGATCGACCCGAAGATGGTCGAGCTTTCGGGGTATGGGAGCCTGCCGCACTTGATGCACCCGGTCGTCACCGACATGAAGAAAGCGGAAGCGATCTTGGCCTGGGCGGTCGACAAGATGGAAGAGCGTTATTCGCTGTTGGCCAAGGCCGGGGTGCGGCACATCAACAGTTACAACGAGCTGGGGCGGGAAGAGCTGTACCGAAGGCTTGAGGTCGAGGAGTCGGACGCGACGAGCGTGCCGGAGCGGTTGCCCTTCATCGTGATCGTCGCGGACGAGATGGCCGACCTGATGATGACGGCCGGCAAGGACGTCGAGACCCACATCATCCGGCTGGCCCAAAAGAGCCGAGCGGTCGGGATCCACCTGATCTTGGCGACGCAGAAGCCGACGGTCGACGTGATCACGGGATTGATCAAGAGCAATCTGCCGGCGCGGCTCTGTTTCCAGGTCGCCAGCCGTACCGACAGCCGCGTGGTGTTGGACGAAAACGGCGCCGACAAGTTGCTGGGGAATGGCGACATGCTGTTCCTCTGGCCGGGGACGAGCACGTTGATCCGCGGGCAGGGGACCTACCTATCGGATGCGGAGATCGAGCGGGTCGTCGGGCATTGCAGCACCGGTGAGCAGAACTTCGTCAATGAGCTGATGAACCTGAAGGTCGAATCGAACGAGGGCGAGGCAACGCCGTTGAACGCGGCGGGGCTCAAGAAGCGAGACGAGCTGTATGAGAGCGCGATCGAGATCGTGATCCGCGAGGGACGGGGGAGCGTTTCGCTTTTGCAGCGTTGCTTGGGGATCGGTTATGGCCGTGCCGCGAGGCTGATCGATTACATGGCCGAGGACGGGATTGTTGGGAATTACAACGGCAGCCAGGCCCGTGAGGTCGTGATCACGATGGCCGATTGGGAGCGGATGCAAGGGTTGGGATCGGACGGGACGGCGGGGTCTATTGGGTCGGCGGGGGCTGTGGGGCCGGTGGCGGGGGCTGCGGCATCACCCCCGCAGGGGGCCGCGGCGGCGGCGGGAATGTCGGGAACCGGCGGGTCCGCGCATGCCGGGTCGGGCGGGGTTGCATCGGGCGCAAGACCGAGCGGAAGCGGTGCGGGGCTGAGCGGGTCGCTGAAGGGTGCGATCACGGGGATGCCCGGTTCGGTCCCAGGGGTTGGCGGCATGTCGGGTGGCGGCATGACCAAGCCATCGAATCGGATCGTGATGCATCCGGAAGAAGATGAGATCGCTTCGAACGATGTCGACGATGAAGATGACGATGAGGACGCCGATCTCATGTAGTGAACGGGGAGGCGGAGACCTTTCAGCGTTTCAACGCTTTGCTGATAACGCAACTGCGAATCACTCTCATTAAGACCGCTCTTTTTCGCAACCGGAGGTGATGAAATCCGGTGATCGGCTGCGACTTGGCGACGCGTTTTTGGAATCTTGGGGCGAGACACGCTTGGACGCGTTGTGCTGGGATCGCTGAAATCCTATTCTTCGCCTGTGCGCTGTGGATCGCGGCGGCATGAGATCAACATGGTCGCGATCGCGGTGTGGAGGATGATCGTCCCTCGTCAAGAATGAGGCGCGTCGGACGACGTGCCGAAAAAGGATTGCGTGATGCTCAGGAAGATTTGGTCGGGTCGGGAAGTGTTCCGGCCTGTGCTTGCGGCGTGTGGTTTGGCCGTGGGCGGGTGGATGGCAGCCGATCGGTCATTGTTCGTATCGGGGCCGGTGATCGCCCAGGAGGCGGCCAGTGAGGCGGCGACGGGGTCGAAGCCGGCGCAGGTCAGCGTCGCGCCCGGCGTGGTGACGGTCCAGCAGAGTCGGATTTATGTCTTTGTCGACAAGCGGGGTGTCGGTCACCAGCACGGGGTCGAGGCAAGGCTTGTGGAGGGGACGTTGGCCCTGGGGGCCGAGAAGGACGCGGGGCAGTTAATCTTCGACATGAAGTCGTTTGACGCCGACACCGACGCGGCGCGGCGTTACGTCGGGTTGTCGGGCTCGACGGACGCGGGGACGCGGCAGGCCGTCAACGACAACATGCGCGGGTCGGCGATTTTGGACGTCAACCGTTTTCCGACGGCGACGTTTGACGTCGATTCGGCGAAGGCGACCGGCGAGACGAGCCCCAAGGGTTTTCCGAGCTATTTGCTTCAGGGGAATTTCACGCTGCACGGGACGACGCGTCCGCTCGCGATCGTTGTTGACGCGGAGCGGGTCAAAGGGTGGTTGCACGTCCGCGGCAATTTCACGATCAACCAAACCGATTACGGCATCCGGCCTTATTCGAAGGCCTTTGGGGCGATCGGTGTCACCAATCAATTGAGGATCTATGGCGACCTGTACGTCGCACCGACGGACAACGTTGTCCTGTCGCAGATCCCGCAGCGTCCGTAACGCCAACTGGCCAACTTGATGATTTCCGTTGATGGCATCCGCAAAGAATCGATCCGCAGTCATTACCAACTCGGGACGTTGTTTTATCGGCTCCTGTGGGGGCCCCACATCCACCACGGGCTCTGGCAGGGCGACGAGTCGCCGGCGGTCGCGCAGGTCCAATTGACCGACACGCTCGCCGAGATGGTCGGGATCGATGCGGGGGACGAGGTGGTCGACGTCGGGTGCGGGATGGGCGGTTCGTCGATCCGGTTGGCGAAGGAGTATGGTGCCAGCGTTACCGGGGTGACGCTGAGCCCGGTGCAGGCCCGCTGGGCGGCGACATCGGCCTTTTTCAAAGGGGCTCGCAAACGGACTCGGTTCATGGCGCAGGATGCCGAGAAGGTGCAGTTCGTCCCGGAGACGTTTGACGTGTTGTGGAGCATCGAGTGCACCGAGCACCTCTTTGACAAGCCGGCCTTTTTCAAGAAGGCGATCGATTGGTTACGTCCTGGCGGGCGGTTGGCGATCTGCGTTTGGTTCGAAGGGGACGACACGACGCGGCCGGGGCATCGGGAGTTGTGCGAAGAGGTTTGCAGGCGGTTCGTCTGCCCGTCGCTCGGCACCCCCGCGGATTACGTCTCGTGGATCGAGCCGCATGGGATGGAAGTGATCGAGCAGGTCGACTGGACCGATCGCGTCGCGCGGACTTGGGAGATTTGTAAGCAGCGGGTCGAGCGGACGGGGGTTCGGCATTTGGCGAAGTGGGTCGACCAGGAACAGGTCGCCTTCATCGACGGTTTCGATGCGCTGTTAAACGCGTATCGCACTCGGGCGATGCAGTACGGCGCGATCGTCGCCAGGAAAAAGGATTGAACGAACGACGGTTTTGTTATCGCGAAGGGATCGAGAGGAAGTCATGGACGCATCGTTGCAGCGAACACCGACGGGCTTGCAGGGAACGCCGACGGGGTTGCAGGGAACGCCCACGGGGGCGAGGGAAAATGCCGCCGGTGCGGTGGGGGATTTTTTGCGAAGGGCCAGCGGGATCGTTTACGGGTTTGGGAACCAGATCTTGTTCCTGATCACGGTCTGGTACCTGTTTTGGTTCTTGCGTGACGGTTCGATCCGCAGTGCGTCGGGATCGTGGGTGCTGCGTGATTGTTTGCTGGCCACGGTCTTTGCGGTCGGGCACAGCATCATGCTTTATCCCGCGACCCGCAAACGGTTGACCCGCTGGATCCCGCAGCCGTTTTATGACAGCACCTTTTGTGTGGTGACCTGTGTCAGTTTGTTGGTGATGTTCTTCGGGTGGCGATCGAGCGAGACGGTGGTGTGGGAAGCGACGGGATCGATGGCCGGGTTGATCCACGGCTGTTTTTATCTGTCCTGGGCCGCGCTCTTTTATTCGTTGGCGCTTACGGGGCTGGGGTACCAGAACGGTTGGACGCCGTTTTATCATTGGCTTAAGCGAGAGAAGGCGCCGCGGCGTGAGTTCAAGCCGCGTGGGGCCTACAAGCTGTTTCGCCATCCGGTCTATCTGAGTTTCTTGGGGTTGGTTTGGTTCATCCCCAAGATGACGCTCGATCATGCCGCGTTGACGGCGATTTGGACCGCCTACATTTTTATCGGCAGCGCGATCAAGGATCGCCGGTTGACCCATTATATCGGCGACGCCTATCGCCAGTATTCGGCCCGCGTCCCGGGGTACCCGTTGTTCGACGTCCCGCGTCGGGTTTGGGCCAGGTTGGTGAGATGAATCAGGGTGGCAGGTCGCGGCGAAACGACCGCCGATTGAATCGTGATTGGCCGATTTAGCGGAGTGTCCAGGATGCGGCGAACGATTGTCGTTTGGGCATTGGGGGGCAAAACGCGATTCTTTGATGGTCGGTGCATAAAATAATTCCCGGCATGGTGGCTGGATGTGACAAGGCGTGTGGGCTGACGGCTCAAGTCGGTCCTGCGGGTCGTGAGAAATTTTCGTGGGCACCCTTCTTGTTTGGGGGCGTGATTGCGATGGTCAAGCGGATGATGTCGGTGGCCGGTTTGGCGGTAGTAAGTTTGGCGGTGTTCGGTTTGGCGATCTCGGCGGGTCAGGCGGAGGCGCAGCAGGTCGTGATCCGGCAATACGGGGTCGGTTTCGGGGTCGGGTCGCCGTATTCGTATTTCGTCGCACCGGGTCACGTGGCGATCGGGCAAAGCGCGATCGGCCCGAGTTTGATCAACCCAGGGGTCGTCTATCCGAGCATCGGTTATGGCGGTTGGGGTTATGGTTACCCCGGCTATCGGCCGTTTCCGTATGGGCCGGGTGTCTATTCGTCGCCGCGGGTTTACATCGCACCCCGCGTTTATCCGCCACGCGTTTATTCGGCGCCGCGGGTCTACTCGGCGCCGCGGGTCTATTCGGCGCGACCGTTCTATGGCGGCCCGCGGTATGGTTATGGCAATTACGGGCGCGGCTTGCGGTATCCGGGTTGGGGGTGGTGATCGGGGCTCGTGGGACCGGGCTTAGCCAGCCAGCGGCCTAGTGAGGGGGCCTAGTGAGGGGGCCTGGCGACTGTGGATCGGTTTGAGTAACGAATGATCGGATCAGCCGGCGATTAACGTCGGCTGATTTTGTTGGTGCGTCGCCGTAGCGATGGGCGGGTTTGAAGGGCGGGTTTGAAGGGTGGGTTTGAAGGGTGGGTTTGAAGGGTG
>JBEIRZ010000684.1:0-1140 GCA_040375695.1 Planctomycetaceae bacterium | reverse complement strand
CGGCTCGTCCCGATGAAGAACGAGAACTTCGGACTGGTGGCGATGGCCGAGACTTCGCCGTCGAACCGGAACGTCTCCCTTTCGTTCTGAAGCCTCCCGTCGGGCATGACCTGCCACACCATCGTCTTGCCGCTGTAACCCCCCGCGATCAAATAGTCGCCGGTCGCGCTAAAGGCAACGGCAGTGACTTGGCCGAACTGCGCCATCGGATAAGGCTGGCCGATCGGGTTGCCCGATGAAGTCTCAAATAGGGAAAGTTTTTCATCGAGCTTGCCGGTCGCGAGCCACTTGCCGTCGGGGCTAAGTGCGATCGACGTCGAACCCCATGATTCATTCTCGATCGAGCCGATCCGTTCGACCGTGATCTGATTGACGAAATCGATCTTCGGTTTGTCGCGTGCACGTGCCGGCGTGGCGGACGAATTCGGCTTGGATGACGCGATGTCCCGAGGCGAAGGCCGAACCGCTGCTTGCGGCGACGGCAGCGGCACAAACGGATCGGCCGAGGGAAAGGTCGGAGCGATTCCGGGCGTGCTTGTCGCGGGCGGATCAAAGATCGAATCGGGGGTTGCCGCGGCCGAATCGCTTTGGGCGAGTGCTCGCTGGCCGGGCGTTGAACCTGATGAGGTGTCGCGGGAACTGGCGATCGGATCGCTGGCGGATGGCGCTGGATCGACGAAGAACGCGATCAGATCATCCTTGTCCCCTTCGCGGGACGGCGTGACGGTTTCTTCCGAAGATGCGGGGGCGGTCCCGATCAGGATGTCGCCATAGCTGAGGACGCCACGAAGCCCCACACCAAGTTTCGCTTCTCCTTTCAATTCGCCCGCCGCGGTCGCTTGAGCCGCCAGCCACGCGAGTTGCGCTAAGACCCGTTTGGCGTCTCCTGTGAATTTGCGATAAGACGGGACATGAACGAGGAAGAGGCATCGATCCGGATGGAGCTCGCAAAAGGTCAGGTATTCCCCGTCGGAAAGTTGCAGCAGCGGCTCTTTGTCGGAGGTGAACATCTCGTCGCTCGCCTCTTTGATCCGCTGGGCATAAAGGTTCGCCAATTCGACGGCCTTGGGCGTGTTGCCCCGTCCCGCAGGTTGGTCGCGTTTGGCGGCGATTTCGTACTCGGCATTTTTGAACGCTTCG
>JBEIRZ010000630.1:0-1795 GCA_040375695.1 Planctomycetaceae bacterium | reverse complement strand
GTGTACGGTCTCGGAAAGTTTGAAGTCAGCAGGGAGATGATCGAAAAGTACAACTCAGGCTTTGGCAATGCGAATTCGCTGGCAATCACCCTTTTTGATATGACGTCATTTGGCGGCAACGGGGCGAGCAGGCCGGCAACGGGAGTGTCTTGGAACGAAGCAGCGCGTTTCGTTAATTGGCTCAATACCAGCACAGGTGGATTCGCCGCGTATCAATTCACAAGTGGCGGCGTTAACAGCAACATCACCCCGTGGACCGCCTCCGACGCGGTCGATTACGACGCCTCCAATCCGTTTCGAAGCAAGCGTGCGTCGTACGTCTTGCCAAGCTATAATGAGTGGTACAAGGCGGCATTTTACGATCCGATCAACAGTCGTTACTACGATTACCCTACCGGTAGTGATACATCGCCGACTGCGATTGCGAGCGGGACAAGCTCGGGCAGTGCCGTCTATGCCCAAGACTATTTTCAAGGGCCTGCTGACGCCAATCTTGCTGGAGGCTTAAGTCCCTTTGGCGTCATGGGAATGGGAGGGAATATATGGGAATGGGAGGAAACTTCCTCTGGATTGTCGAATATTGACGCTTCTTTTCCTCGGGGACGTCGCGGCGGCAGTTGGTTAGATTTCAACGCCAACGACTTGTCTTCGTCGCTGTTCACTTATGTTGACCCTACCGCCGAGGGTGTAAACATTGGTTTTCGTGTTGCGAGCGTCATGCCCTCTGGCGGAGCTGCCGTTCCTGAGCCGAGCATGATGCTGTTAGGAACGCTGATTGGTCTAGGTGGACTGATCCGCAAGAGCCGAATGAAGCGATGACTAACCCGTTTCGGAACTTTTCAGTTCCGTACTCAACCACCTAGGGCCAGACGTCAAAACGTGATGTTGAATCAGTCAGCGACTTCAGAAAGTTGTTTTGCCACCTCGCGGGTCGGGAAACACCGGGGACAAAGCACTTAATCGGACAACAAATCACCCTGCCCATCCTGTCGATCCATGTTGATTAAAAGCCACAAGGTTAGGTACATCGACAGATCGGCTTAGCGTCCCCACAGTGGCTTCTTACGCCACCTCACCGCGGTGATTGTGCAACCCGATCCATCGCAGCGGCCCTTCACGCGAACCTAACCCCGAACCGCCCTATCACTGCCGACTCTTTCTTCGTGTGTTTCGTGTATTTCGTGGTTAAACAAATCTGCTTACGGACAGAACGCGAAATAGCCACCGCAGCCCGATTTGTGTGCAGCAATCCAACGAATACTCTCGAACCCCAAAGACAAGGTCTGACCCCGCTGACCTAAGTGCCCAAACCCGGTTGGTGCGATTCATAAAAATCCGCGCCGATCTCAAGATCTCTCTCGGCCTGGGGCAGAAGCCGGATCCTCATTTGAGTCGATTCCTAAGACGCTCTTTCGCAGCGTCCCATTCCACAAATTCGGTTCGACCCTCTTTGACAGCAGTTAGTCGAGCAGCCAGCACATCACCGTGCCATTCAGGTGGCGTGATGTTCGATGGCTGTCTTGATAGCTCCGTCCAAAGTCGCTCCATCAGGAGAAGCTTTTCCGCCAGGGTAAGCGACTCGATCGGTAGCGTTGTTACATTGTTCATGCCCGTATCTTACACCGACGCGGAAAAATCGCAAAGTCGAAGAGCCAGGCGATAGGCGGGGAACCTTGCCCGTGGGGATTTACCACGAAGAAAAGGAGAGCACGAAGAGGGTTGGAAGGTGTCGCGCGTCGGTGGGCCACGGAAGGACACGGTAGACCACGGAAAGGGGAGTGTTTTTTGGGGGGGT
>JBEIRZ010000439.1:0-3655 GCA_040375695.1 Planctomycetaceae bacterium | reverse complement strand
TAACCACTAACCACTAACCACTAACCACTAACCACTAACCACTGGCGTTAGCAGGCGGCGGTTGCTAGGGCGGGGTTGCCCAAGGGCATGACGAATTGTTCGGCGCGGCAGAGTCGGATGTTTTCGCAGCGATCGAGGTAAAACTGACGCGGCTCTTCGCGGCATAGGCACAAGGCCAGCAACCGGTCACGCCCCAGAAACCGGATCGGGCTGACGACCCGATGCGTCTTCTGACCCTTCGCGTCGAGATAATCGAGCTCGATCACGAAGCGGTCCGAGTCCTGCATCGCGCGGCGAAGGATTTGCTGAGTGCTCATTCGAACGGTTCCAAGGTTTGTCGTTGGCGTTGTCGCTGACTACTACCTAGGATCGCCGCCGGCGTGACACGTTCGGTCACGCCCCACAGAAAAAAAATTCGGATCGCCAAAAAACGGGTCAAAACCCGGAACCGGGAGGCCGCAGTTCGTCATCTTCGGGGCCCGGGATCGACGAACCCAACGGGTCGGCGGGGCTTTCGACACCCGCCCCGTCCGACGAGCCGGCTTCCGATGATTCCCCGTCAGCCGATTCCCCTTCACCCTGTTTGTTGCCGTTTGGGTCTTCGGGGCTCGTCACGCCCGACGAGGAGCCGCCCCGGTTGATGTGGTTGAGGATCAGCAGCGAATCGAGCGGCGTGATGAAGCCGTCACCGTTGACGTCCCAATATTCCCCTTCGGGCGGGAAGCTTGAAATCGACGATGCGCCACCCGCGGTCGAAATCGCGTTGAGGATCAGCAGTGCATCGAGCGGGTTGATCAGCGAGTCGCTGTTGACGTCCAGCGGTGACGACGGGTTGTGGAACGGGTTGGCATTCGCCAAGACGTTGATGACGAATTCCTGCGACACCGGTTCGTGGAGCCCGAAGAGGTCGCGAACGGTGACCGTCATCGATGCCTCTTCCTGTTCGATCCGACTCAGGTAGACGCCATCGCGAAGCTTCAGGATGCCGCGTGAGATCTCGAATCGCGAATCGTTGACCGTCGCCGAATAGACGGCGGTATCGATCGGTGTCCCGTTGACGATCACCGGTCCGACCTGGTCCCCACGGATGTACTCGGTGACCGAATCGCCCCCCAACGTGATCGTTGTCGGGGGCTCGGGGGTTTGGACGACATTGACCCGGAACGGGACCGACAACGATTGGCCACCCTCGCGTGATTCGGTCGCGGTGATCCGCAGATCGACCGTCGGTTCGGTCGCGTGATCCAGCTTCACCCCGGCCCGCAGCCGCAACGTGCGGAAGATGACGACGAAACGCGGGTCGTCGACCGAAATCGAAACGTCGACATCGGGCCGTGGCGCGATCACCTGCAGGTCGGCGACGACCATCCCCTCTTGCTGTTCGATCACCGCGGCGGAGCGAGGTTGGATGTCGCTGATCTCCGAACGTTCGCTCGAAAATTCGACGGTGATGTTGCTCGTTAATGTTTGCTGCGAGGCCGAGTCATAAGCCTGGACTTCGGTCCGGATGACCGGTTCGCCGGCTGGCGAGAACTGGGCCCCTTCGACGACGAGGATTTGGTTCCCGATCACCTGGAACCGAGGGTCGCCGATGACGAACGACACCGGACCGACCAGCCCCACCGTTCGGATGCGGCCCGCGACGAAGCCGGGCTTCACGTCTTGGGGCAGCGGCGAAAGGTCGAATTCGAGCGTCGGCTGGTTCGCCTCGTCGGCCAAGACGCGGATCGTCACGGTCTGGGGCTGCGACGCCCCCCGGCCGTCATGCAGGAATACCTCGAACGAATCGGTCCCGACGAAGCCGGGGTTGGGGACGTAGGTCATTGCCCCTTGCGGCGTGATCTGGACGCTCCCAAAAGTGGTCGCGCTCTTGCGGACGACGGCCATCGGGTCGGCTTCGGTATCCTTGGCCCCGGCGAGCAGTGCGCCCGGAAGGAGCGACATCCCTTTGCCAGCGAGCGTGAAAAATTCGAGCGGTTCGGTGTAGCTGGGCGGTGCGTTCGTCCCTTGGACACGGGCGGCGAAACGCAGCGGGTAAGTCGAACCGCTGCTTGCCAAGTTGACGCGATGGGCATCGGGCTTGCTGATCGCCACCGAAGCGACGACGCCGGGTGCCAGCAGCGTCAGTTCGTCGCCGGCAGGCCCAACCGCCATCTCGGTCACGCCGCCCAGGAATCCGAGATCGACCCCTTGAGGCGCCGTCAGCTTCCAATCGCCGATCGTGACACCTTCCAAAGCGTCGATCGCGCGTAAGCCCCCTGCGGTGTCGAGCGTGAAGATCACGGATCGAGCGATATCGACAGCTTGGACCGCACCCAAGCCGGTGAGCGTCCGCAGCGGCACAAAGCCGCCATCGACGTCGATGATCATCACCGATTGGCCCGCCTGGTTCGCTTGCGGGCCCATCAGCACGTACAACAGGCCCGATTCTTCGGCGTAACCCAAAACTCGCGAGGCCCCCGCGATGGTGATCGGTGCGCCGGAAATGACCGTCCCGGTCGAGTTGCTCCATTGCGAAAACGCCAGCCCGTTGTTCGTCGGCTGCGCGATGATCGACAGCAGCGATTGCCCGGCGACCAGATCGGTCCGCGGGTCAACGCTGATCGGTGTCTTGTCGGCCGTCGGGGTTTCGCCCAATTGCACGCGGTAGAGCGAAACGGGATCGGTTCCAGTCGACCGCGGCAGGAGCAGCCCCAAGCCGCCAGGGCCGACCGCCACATCGGACCAACCCGCCCCGCCGGCATCAATCGACAGCGGGCCCATCCCGCCCCCCGAGCTGCTCGACAAGAAAGCCAGCGGTTGCGATTCGCCACCTGGGGTGACCAAGAAGGCATGGTTGCCCAGCCCGTCGCTCGCCAAAACCAACCACCGGCCATCGGGCAAACTTTGGGCCGCGGTCGGGCGGCCACCGAGCGTCACGCCCAGGGCGCTGTTGCCCAACAGGTCGAGCGTCACGACGCCCGAATCGGTCAACGTCAGCCCCAAGCGGTCGCCCGCACCCTGAACCAGCAAGCCTCGCGAAGCCGACGCGGCGTCGGCCGTGGTGAGCGAAATCAGCGCCGCGCTCGGCTCGGGGATGATCGGGAAATCGAGCGTTTGGGAGGGGGCCGCTTGGAAGAGCCGAACGATTTGCGCATCGGCCCCCAAGTCGTCCAGCGCGAAGGTCCCGTCGGCATTCGACAGGGCGTACTTTTCGCCGTCATCCGGGAGCGAATTGTCGTTCGCGTCGACGAACAGAAGCCGCTGTTCGAGCCCGCTTTCGCTCGTTTCTTGCCGCCACGACAGGGCCGCGTCATCAAAGACGGCCCCCGCGACCGACGCGAAGACTTGCCGGGGATCGAGCGCTTCGATCAGCAGCCGCCGACGCACCCGGGCATCCTGAGGACGAGCGGCTGTGGGGCGAGATCGGTTGAAAAGGTTCGGTTTCGACATTCAATCACTCGAGCATGCGATGAGCCACCGTCTCTGTCGGGGCGTCCCCGTCGGTCTCAAACACTGGACCTTAACTGTTCGCCCTTAACTTTTGGCCCTTAACTGTTGGCCCTTAACACTTTGGGACCGACCCTACCGTTTGGGCTGTTTGTAGCCGCACGTTTGGGTTTTGCCGTTTGGACCCTCACGTTTGGAACCTCGGGCCGCCTCCGCGTTCATAACG
>JBEIRZ010000446.1:0-3561 GCA_040375695.1 Planctomycetaceae bacterium | reverse complement strand
GGTGGCATCGGGCTGGGTTTGGGGTACATCTCACCCGTCTCGACCCTGGTCAAATGGTTCCCCGATCGCCGCGGGATGGCGACGGGAATGGCGATCATGGGTTTCGGCGGCGGCGCGATGATCGGCTCCCCGTTGGCCGATCGCCTGATGGCCTACTTCGCCGGGCCCGATTCGGTCGGCGTGTGGCAAACCTTCGTCGTCCTCGCGATCGTCTATTTCGCCTTCATGATGCTCGGGGCGATGGCCTATCGCATCCCTCGCGAAGGGTGGCAACCGATCGCCGATTCGGGATTGCGCAGTACCGACGCCTCGACGACGAAACCGACGCCGGTGCAAATCGCCGACACCGCCTCGCGGTTCGTCCCCGTCGATGTCGCTTGGCGAACGCCACAATTCTGGCTCCTGTGGGCCGTCCTCTGCCTCAACGTGTCGGCCGGGATCGGCGTCATCGGGATGGCCTCGCCGATGCTGCAAGAAATTTTCGGGGGGCGGCTGATCGGTGTCGATTTGCCATTCGAATCGCTCGACCCGCAGCAGGCTCGCCAAGTCGCCGCGATCGGCGCGGGATTCACGGGGCTGTTGAGCCTCTTCAATATCGGCGGACGTTTCTTCTGGGCCTCGCTGTCGGACATCATCGGTCGCAAGCTGACGTACGCGATCTTTTTTCTCTTGGGCGGCGTCCTCTACGCCTCGGTCCCGGCAATCAACAAAGGTGGCGCCGTCTCGCTGTTCGTCGCCGCCTTCTGTCTGATCTTGACGATGTACGGCGGGGGCTTCGCCGCGATCCCGGCTTATTTGGCCGACCTCTTCGGCAACAAAATGGTCGGCGCGATCCATGGACGATTGCTGACCGCTTGGAGCGTCGCTGGGGTGCTCGGCCCGGTCCTCGTTAATTATTGGAACGATTACCAAGTCCGGTCAGGCGTCCCGCGGGCCGAGGCCTATCACCAGACGATGCTGATCTTGGCAGCACTCCTGGCCGTCGGCTTCGTCTGCAACCTCGCCGTCCGCCCAGTAGCCGAGTCGCTCTTCAAAACTTGGGAACCGCATCCACACGAAGCGGCTAGCCGACCAAACGCGCTGTCGACCACCGACGAAGCCACCGATCGGGACGCGTCCGGCGGTCAGCGATGGCTCAAACGATTTGCCTTTTGGTCGATCGTCGCCCTGCCGTTGGGGTGGGGCGTCTGGGTAACGCTGCGACAAGCGAGTGTCCTGCTGCTCGGTCCCGCCTGACGCGATGCTGGAACGTTTCCTGAGCGATCGTTCGTGATGCGATGAAGCCGCGACGCCAGCGGCCCGGACGCCGCGATCAACGGCTCTCGCACAGCGGGATGATGGGGCTGGTCGATTCGACCAACTGCTTGATCGTCACCGCACGAAACGCCTTCTCCGTCGCGGCATAGGCGCGATCGAGCTCCTTGTGCAGCGGGCAAAGGGCCGTGTGCGATTTCAGCCCCAACGGGCAACTCCGGATCCGCTCGATCGGGCTGACCGTGTTGACCACGTCCAGGATCGTCACCTCCCCTGTCGACTTCGCCAATTCGTAACCGCCACCCGGCCCCGGCCGCGATGTGACCAACCCCGCCGCGGCTAAGTCCTGCAGCACCCGCGTCAAATATCGCCGCGGGACCTTCGTCTGCTCCGCCAACATGTCGGCCGATAACGATTGTCCCACCTGACTCCCCAAGCAAGCCACCGCTCGCAACGCATATTCGGCTGTCTTCGAAAGCATCCATCCACCGATTCGACGAAAAGATTTAATTCTGCACCTTGATGTGCAGATATAGAAAATATACATTGGGGTGTAGTTCAGTGAGTTTAACGAGCCGCCCAGCGGACGGCCACTGTCGGGCTTCGGATTGCGAACTTTTGCAGCGGAATGCCGACAGCGACAAGTGGTGGGCGGCGGCGATGGGAGCCTCATCATGCGATCTTGCGACGCGGCGGTTGGTCGACGGTTGCCCCCTCGGAGGCCAGCGCGGGCGATCATTTGGGGGCCAAAGCGGGCGATTATTTGTTTGACAGCGCGGGCGAGCCTTTTGGTGCTTGCGGCCACGCTTCAGTTGCTGGTTGCCGCGGGGACAGCGCATGCACAGCGCGACGATTACGAACGCCCGCCGATCGACTATTTGAACGCCGAGGTCAATGGCCCGGTGGCAAGGCTCGCGAGGCGGATCGAGTGCGGCGAGACGAAGCTCCAGTTCGATCCGCGACACGGCTACCTCCCGGCGGTCCTCAAGGAGCTCGATGTTTCGCCCAGCTCTCAGACGCTCGTTTTTTCGAAAACGAGCCTGCAATTGAGTCGCATTTCGCCGCGAACGCCCCGCGCCCTGTACTTCAACGACGAGGTCTACGTCGGGTATTGCCGCGAAGGGGATGTCCTGGAACTCGCCGCGACCGATGCCAAACAGGGGGCCACCTTTTACACCTTGGAACAATCTTCGGCGAAGGGGCCGAAATTCGTTCGCGACCGTGGCGGGTGCTTGTCGTGTCACGCGACGATCCGCACGCAGAACGTCCCCGGTTACCTCGTCCGCAGCGTCTTCGCCGACCCATCGGGCCGCCCTCGCTTGGGGAGCGGGACCTTCACGACCGACCAACGGAGCCTTTTCAAAGACCGCTGGGGCGGGTGGTACGTGACCGGGACGCACGGGTCGATGCGGCACATGGGGAACACGATCAGCACCGATGACGAGCGGACGTTCGATCGCGAACCGGGGGCAAACGCGGCCGACCTGAGCCGCTATTTTCGGACCGATTTCTACCTCACGCCCCACAGCGACATCGTCGCGTTGATGGTCATGGAACACCAGACGCAAATGCACAACGCGATCACGGCGGCGAATTTCGAAACACGCCAAGCGCTCCACCAATCGTTCCAAATGAACAAGGTGATGAATCGGCCCGAGGGCTTTATCAGCGACAGCGCCCAGCGGCGGATCGCCTCGGCCGCCGACGACCTGTTGCGATACCTGTTGATGGTCGATGAGTTCCCACTTACCGACACCGTCTCGGGGCCAACCCCGTTTGCAGAAGAATTCCAATCGCGGGGCAGGCGTGACGCGAAAGGTCGAAGCCTTCGCGAGCTCGATCTCCAAACGCGGCTCTTCAAATACCCCTGCAGCTACCTGATCGAATCGCCGGCCTTCGCCGCCCTCCCGGCAGAAATCAAAACGGTCGTCTATGGCCGCCTCCGAGCAATCCTTGAAGGCGACGACGACTCCCCCGAATTCGCCCACCTCTCCCCGACGATGCGTTGCGAAATTTTGGAAATCCTCGAAGGGACCATCCCCGAATTCAAGACCTCAGCCTTGGCCACGAATTGACGCAAAAAAGGCCCTCCCCTGGCCCTTTCCCCGCACGGGCAAACCCGCCCCAGGCACGCCAAAACTGCCCCATGACCGCCCTGGCGGTAAAGGCCCGAGCTTGCTACTATTCTCCTCTAGAATTCATTTCGACGGTCAGATCGAACCAAGCCAGATTCTCGGCAAAACCGAGGCACGATCAGGCACCTTGGCACGATCAGGAATGATCTTGCGGAAATGATTTCACGGGGCG
>JBEIRZ010000681.1:0-1176 GCA_040375695.1 Planctomycetaceae bacterium | reverse complement strand
CGTGCCCTGATCGCGGAGCGACCGTTCGAAGGGGCTTATGCCCATGAGGCGAATGCGACCGAGCTTCGGATCGACAATCTGCTGCGGTCGCTCGATTCGGGCTCTTGATCCGTGAGGGATCGCCGCTTTATCACCCGAACGATTCCCGATCCCCGTTGTCATAAATGATCTGCCGTTCGGGGAGGCGAGCGGCCGCCAGCAGGTTGCTGAAGGTGCCGTTAAAGTTCTTGCGCTTCCGTTCTTCCCACCGTTTACCGACACTGAAATCGACGCAGATCGCGCGTGACTTCAGGTCGTATTTGCCGCGATCGTTCGAGTAGTGTCCGAAGAAACAGAATTCTTTGGCGTCGTATTTTTTCCACCATTCCGTCCGCTTCTCGTGCCGCATTTTTCCGCCAGCCTCAAACGGTTTTTTGACGCGATGTTCCGGCCCCGAAACGAGGACCTTGACGGGGTTAAGGTTTTGATGTTCTAGCCCCCGTTCGATCTCTTCCAGCTCTTTCTTCCCCTCCTGCTGACGGTCGATTTCATCGCGAAATCGGCTGTAGAGTCCTTTGGCAGAGTCGGCGTCGCGGGCCTCACGTACCATCGGCTTGTTCCAGCACGCATGCACGACCCTGACGTCATCGCGGACAAGGACCAGTGGCAGCGTCTGGAAAAAATCCTTCATTCGCTTTCGCCCTTCCTCATCGGCCAAGACGGCCGGGGTGATTTCGTCGGACTTGTCGAGCGAAGCCTGGTCGCCGAAGTACCACCGATTATCGGGTTTCTTGTCCTTCATCAGGAGGTTGAACTCGTGGTTGCCCAGAACGCACTGGGCCGTCCCCTCGGCGACAAACCGGGCGACCAGGTCGACGACCTTGGGGCTATCGGGCCCGCGATCGACGAGGTCGCCGACGAAGACCAAACGCCGGCCTTCGGGGTGAACGCCGTCGGGGCGATAGCCGAGCAGGTCCAGCAGCGTTTGGAGCGCATCAATCTCGCCATGAACGTCTCCGACGACATCGATCGCCCCGTCGAAGAGCGGGCGGACAAGCGAATCAGGCATGGCGCGGGCCTATGGTAAAAGTTCGGGATCGCCGACGCTTCCGTGTCGGCGGCATCCCCCCATCATCCCGCGCCGCTCGCGCCTGACAAGCCGATCACGCCACCGCTTAGGCCGATCACGCCACCGCT
>JBEIRZ010000533.1:0-2613 GCA_040375695.1 Planctomycetaceae bacterium | reverse complement strand
GATTGGTAATAGGGTTCGTGTGGTCCGCCGACTTCGGGCCCTTCGTCCCAATCGATCCCCAACCAGCGGAAGCCGTCGAGGATCGGTTGGAGGGCTTCTTGGACGTTCCGCTGGGCGTCGGTGTCATCGATCCGCAGGATGAAGGTGCCGCCCGATTGGCGGGCCAAGAGCCAATTGAACAGCGCCGTGCGGACGCCTCCGATGTGGAGGTATCCGGTGGGGCTGGGAGCGAAGCGGGTGCGGATCATGTCGGGTCAAAGCGGGAGGGGCTGCGAGGTGACGAAGAGAGATTGCGGCGGCGCGGGTCAAGTCGGCCGCATCGCGCAGCGCCCGAGGAGGGCCTGGGCGAGCGGGTCGTCATCGGGCCCGCAGAAGCCCCAATGCTCGCGCCTCCGCCAACCTTCGGAGTAGGGGTAGCGGCCCGACATCCGCCCGACCTCGGCCGAGCCGTCGCGCATCGTTTGGATGTAGGAATCCATCCCTTGGCTTTGGTCGAGCCATTCCTTTTGGCTGGCGTGGGCCGCGAGGGCTTTCGCCTTGGTCTCGATCACCTCGGTGATGTCGACGTAGAGTTTGGGGGTGACCTTTTCGCCCAGGGGGGTGGCGTTGCCGACCGGTTGGGCGTGATAGACGGTGACCGGTTCCATGTAGACATCGACCGGCGGGTCGCTTTCGAAGTTCGGCATCCCGTGGCAGAAGGCGGCCGAAACGGCGAGGCGGCAAGCGATCTCGTGATCTTCCATGTAGTCGATCGGCGAATGGGTCAGGACGATCGACGGTTTGGCGATCCGAACGACGGCCGCGACCTTGCGGAGCAGTTCGGTGGTGTAAGCGATCTCCATGTCGGGACAGATCGGCGGGTAGAAAGCCGCCCCGAGGATCTTGGCCGCCTGGCGGGCTTCATTCAGCCGCACCGCCGCGCAGGTGGCGCGGTCCATCGTTGTCGAGCCGCGGCAACCGTCGGCCAAGTTCATGTAATGTAGTTCCCAACCGAGCTCCCGCAGGCGGAGCAAAGTGCCCGCCATGACGAACTCGATGTCGTCATGGTGGGCGGCGATCGCTAACACGGATGGCATCGTCTCAACCGACCTCGGCGATGTGGATATAAGCGTGGACGTGAGGGGCGCCGCGGAAATGGCAAACCGAATTCGGCCCCTCGATCCTCCAAATATCCCAAACCTGATCGTTTTGCATATCGCCCTGTTTGTAGAAAGCGAAGCGGAGGGCATCGACGCCGCCGCCGGCCTTGATGATATCGAGCGATTCGTCGGCGTCTTCGCTGCGGTAGGGGCCGAGGATCGTCTTGAGGGTCTTGTCGACGAGTCCCTTTTGGTCGGCGGTCATTTCGGCGACGGCCAATCCGGGGAAGGTCCCCTTGGCCCCTTGCGGCGTGACGGCGTTTTCGGCTGGGGCCTTATCGAGCAGCGCCTTGGCGGCCTGGGCCGGGTCGAGTGCTTTGAAGAGTTCGTTGACCACTTGGGTTTGGTAGAAGAAGATATTGTCCTTCGGTTCCCCTTCCATGCCGTGGCCGTAGACGATCGGGCCGCCGAAGGCTTGTTTATCGAGGGTGTTGCCATCGGCGCGGAGCGTCAGGTGGCGGCCGGTCAGCATCCATTCGAAGCTCCCTTCGCCGGGTTTGCCGAAGAGGGCGATGCTGTAGGCCCCCAGGCCGCCGTCGTCGTATTCCATCTGGTCGGTCAGCCGCTTGAAGCCCTCTTCGCTCGTCACGTTGCGGACGATCTTTTCGATCATCGCACGTTGGGTGTCGCTGTAGAATTCGTTATCGATCAGCGGCTTGGTGACGTGCCAGTTGGCGTTGACGCGGTCGCGTTTGGGGTCGGCGAAATCGTGACAGATCTCTTTCTTTTGGGCATCGGTCAGCGAGGCGTAGAGTTCGGCGACGACCGTCTCGGCGGTCGACTTGGGGGAGGGTGCGGCGAAGAGACCGGAGGGGATCGAGGCGGCGGCGAGCGACGCGCAGCCGGCCTGGAGGAAGCTGCGGCGAGCGAGCGTCCAATCGGCAGGGGCGGGTTGGCGTGGGTCGCAGCACGAAGAAGGGAGGGGGGCGTTGCCGCTGAGTCCTTTGGATTTACGCATCGGAGGGTTCGCTCGAAAACGAGGGTGGGGAAGGAAAGGGCCGGAACGCGGGATCGGATCGAAACGGGTTGCAGGATCGATTGCGAGGAGGTTGATGGACGGGTTGATAGATGGGGACAGGTTCGAACCGCGAGCCGGCAAGCAAAAAGACCCTCGCCAATGTGCCGCTGCTGGGTCACCTTGGCGAGGGTCTGTGTAGTTTAAACGTTTTTCAGCGGCGGTGTGCAATCCGTCCCCCGCGCAGGGCTATTTCCTGTGCAGGGCTATTTCCTGTGCAGGGCTATTTCCTGTGCAGGGCTATTTCCCTGAAGTCTGCAAGATCCCGAAGAACCGTTTGGGTTGGGGCTTGGCTTTGCCGAGCGTCTTGCCGGACGGTTTGGCACGGTTCCCTTGGACCGGGGTGACGGCCGGCAGCGTCGTGCGGCTGGTCCCTTCGGGTGCAGCCCCCGGTGCCGGAACCGGGTCGGGCTTGTCGTCCTTGAAGGGGTCTTCGAACGGCGGGACCAACGGCGGCTG
>JBEIRZ010000076.1:0-16474 GCA_040375695.1 Planctomycetaceae bacterium | reverse complement strand
TGCGAGGGAGTTTGGTCGAGCGTGCGCCGGACAAGTCGGTCGCTTATGAGATCGGAGATATCGACCCCGAAGCGTTAACGACGCAGCTCAAGGGGATCGCGCCGCAAGCGGTCGTTGCGGTTGACGCGACGACGAAGCGGGCCTTGATCACCGCTAGCGAAGCCGATCAGGCGCGGATCGCCGATGCGCTCAAGGCGCTCGGCGGAACCCCGGCGGCTGAGGGTTTGGCGATGCAGACTTTTCCGGTCGAACCCGGTCAGGCGGTGACGTTGGCGACGGCGCTGCAAGGGATGCTCCCGAAGGCGAAGTTTGTCGGTAACGACACCGTTGGCAACGTCGTGGCCCGCGGGTCGGCGGAAGAGTTGAAGTTGGTGGAGGAGATCGTTCGTCGGTATCGCGGTGACGATTCGTTGGGCGGCAAATCGCTGCAAACATTCCCGCTCGAAAAGGCCGCCGACAGCGCGTGGCTGGGGCTTGTCAAACGGGTCCTCCCCAAGGCGGAGTTGTGGTTGGACGTCGACGGCAAGCGATTGGTGTTGTTGGGTTCGGACGAAGAACGGAAAAGGCTCGAAGCGTCGCTCCCGGGCCTGATGGGTGCGATCGAGACCGATGGGGATGAGCGGCAATTGAAGCTCTACCCGATGAACCCTGGGGCGCTGGCCTTGTGGAATCAGCTCGAAACCGCGGTCATCGAGAACCTTCCTGGGATCGAAGTCGTCATCAAGCCAGCCGAAGGGGGGCAGATGGCCCAACTGATGGTGTGGGCGACCGAGCCGCAGCATGAGAAGGTTACGAAGTGGGTCGAGCAGTTGCGTCAATCGGCACCGGAACCGCAGGGTATGAAGCCTCGGGTCCACGCGGTCGGTGACCGGGACCCGAAGCTGATCGGCGAGCTCCTGACGCAGCGTTTTCCGGGGATTAAAGCGGAGTCTGCGGAAGGGGGTTTGATGGTTTGGGCCGATGCGGCGACGCAGGACCAAATCGCCGCGTGGGTCGAAGAGGTCCAAGCGGGGCTCCCGGCGAAGGCGGAACGTGAGCTCAAAGCGTACCGTGTCGGCGGGATGTTGCCGACCGAGCTGCAAACCTTGGTAACGCCGCTGTTGGGGGCGGATGCGGCCGGCAACGTGACGGTCGACAGCCAGGGTGGTCGGTTGTTGGTCTTTGCGCCGCCCGCGGCCCATCAAAAGATCGAATCGTTGGTCGGCCAGTTGGCCCAGCCGTTGCCGACCGATCAGCAGCGGGTGCTCGTCGCCTATTCGCTCGAACATGCCGATGCCACGTCGCTGCAGGGGGTGATCGCGAAGGCGGTCAGCGACGCGACGGTCGTGACCGATGCCGCGGGGCGGCAATTGATCGTCACCGCGACGCTTGCCGACCAGGGGAAGATCAAGGCGATCCTGGCCGAAGTCGACCGTCCGGTCTCGCCGTCAGCGGCCAAGGAATTGAAGAGTTATAAGCTCGACAAGATCCAAGCGGTGACGCTGATCCCGACCTTACAAAAACTCGTCCCGCGGATGGAGCTGACCGCCGACGCCACCGGCAACATGATCCTTGCCACGGGCCCGTCGGCCGACCATCAGACGTTGCGTGAAACGCTCGATCGGTTGCAAGGGGATGGGGGCGAAGCGGCCCGCACGGTCAAGACGTTCGAAGTCCCGGCGGGTGATTTACGGACCTTGCCCGCGATCCTGGCGCAGCTCGCGCCGCAAGCGGTCCTGAGCACCGACGATACGAACCGAACCGTGATCGCGTGGGGGACGGCACAGGAGCACCAGCGGATCGAAGAGGCGATCAAGCAGCTCAGCCAATCGGCCCAAGATCGCGATCAGGTGATCGTCTTCAGCGTCCCGCCTGACCAGACGGTCGCGATCCAAACGGCCGTCACGACGCTCTTCACCGGGGTGAAGGTTGCGGCCGACCCGGTGACCGGGCAATTGACGATGCTTGTCCCCAAGACGCTGCGTCAGCAGGTCGAGGATTACATGCGGCAGCGGCTCGAAAAGGTCGAGACCCCTGAACCGAAGACGTATCGCGTGCGGCCTTCGATCCGGACCGCGTTCGTGACGTTGTTGCCGACAGTAGTTCCGAAGGCGACGATACCGATCAGCGGATTTTCGAGGGGTGACGGCGGATGGAAAGTATCCGGTACGGCCTCTTCGGTCGCGACGGCCCAAGCCGATGTTGTGGTCGTCATTGCCACCCCGGCCGATCATGTTCAGGTCGATGGGTTGCTCAAGCGGCTCGACGCGGAGCTCGGGCCCGACGAACCGACCGTCACGAAGGCGTACACGCTCGGGAAGGTCGATCCGACCACGTTCGCGGGGCTCCTAGCGGAGCGGCGGCCGACCGCCAAGGTGATCGCATCGTCCGACCCGAAGCGGCCTTTGATCGCCGATTCGGAAGCGGGGCATGAGGCGATCGCGGGAATGATCAAGGAGCTCGAGCCGGCGTTCGCTGATGAGGTCGCGAAGGAGTTGCGGGTCTATCCGGTCCGCTAGGACATCTACCCGCAGGCGAGCGGCGGGTTGGCGACGATCGTCCCCGAGGCCCGGCCCCTCCCTTCATCGTCCTCGTCGCGACTGTCGGTCTTGGCGACGAAGGAAGACCACGAGAAATTGGCGGCCTGGTTGGAGCAGTTGCAGGCTTCGATTCCCGCCCCCCAGGGAAAGACGTCGCGAGTCTATGCGCTCAAGGATGGTGACCCGACGGCCGCCGCGAGGCTGTTGCAGGCGCTGTTGCCGACGGTGGTGCTCGCGGCCGATGTCCCTGGCCGCACGATCGCCGCGACCGCCAACGAGGATGAACACAAGAAGATCCAAGAGCTGATCGCGCAGGTCGACAAGCCCGCGACCGACGCCAAGCAGACGCGTGTCTTCACCGTTGGCGCTGGGCAGGCCCGCGAGTTGGTGACCGCGGTGACGCAGATGTTGCCCGAGCTCCGCGTTACGGCCGAGACTTCGAGCAACAGCCTGATCGCCACGGGGTCGGCGGCGGACTTGGCGAAGGTCGAAGAGTTGATCCGAGGGATCGAGCAATCGGGGACGAAGGCGACCCTGTCGAGAACCTATGTCCTGAAGACAGCGAGCCCGGTCTATTTTCAGATCGCGCTGAAGGAACTTTTCCCGCGTGCGACTGTCGCTTCGGACCCGATCAGCGGCAGTTTGTTAATCTCGGCCACTGAAGAGCAACACGCCCAGATCGCGACGATGATCGATGACCTGAACAAGTCGGCGAAGCCCGATGACGAGCTGAAGATCTTCAAGCTGGAGCATGGGAAGGCGCAGCAGGTAGCGTTGACTTTGCAGCAATCGTTTGGCCGCCGCAGCACTGCCGGGATATCGGCCGACGTCGAGGCGAACGCGATCCTGGTCATCGGGACGCCCGAGCAGCACCAGCTCGCGACGAAGTTGATCGAGCAGCTCGACAAGGCTTCGACGCAGTCCTCTCAAACGAAGGTTTTTCAGATTCAAGGGGGCACGGCCCGCGAGATGGCGATCGCGATTTCGCAGATGTTGCCCGAGGCGGACGTCACCCCTGAGTCAGGGAGCAACAGTGTCATCGTGTCGGCGACGCCGGCGGACTTGCAGCGGGTTGATGAGATGATCCGGGGCGTCGAACAGGCGGGGGGAGGTGCGGAGATTTCGCGGACCTATGTCTTGAAGACCGCGAGCCCCGTCTATTTCCAGATCGCGCTGAAGGAGCTTTTTCCGCGTTCGACGGTCGCGGCTGACCCGGTCAGCGGCAGTTTGTTGATCTCGGCCACTGAAGAGCAGCATGCCCAGATCGCGACGATGATCGACGACCTGAACAAGACGGCGAGGCCGGCCGAAGAGCTGAAGATCTTTCCGCTGAAGCACGGAAAGGCCGAACGGGTCGTGCAATCGTTGCAGCAGGCGGTGGGCCGCCGCACCGCCGGTGGGATCACCGCTGACGTCGCGGCGAATTCGGTGATGGTCGTCGGCACGCCCGAGCAGCACGCGATGGCAGGTAAATTGATCGAGCAGCTCGATCAGCCGGTAGCGACTGGCAACGAGACCCGCGTCTTCACGCTCGCCGCGGGGACGGCCCGCGAGATGTCGATCGCGATCTCGCAGATGTTGCCCGATGCGGAGGTCAGCCCCGAGACGAGCAGCAACAGCGTCATCGTCACGGCCTCGGCAGAGGACCTTCAGCGGGTCGAGAAGATGGTCCAGGGGGTCGCCCAAGGGGGCGGCGAAGCGAAGGTCTCGCGCACCTACACGCTGAGGTCGGCCAGCCCTGTTTATTTCCAGGCGGGGCTCGAAGAGCTGTTTCCCCGCGCGACGGTCGCGGCCGATCCGGTCAGCGGCAGTCTGTTGATCTCGGCGACCGAGGCGCAGCACGTGCAGATCGGCAAGATGGTCGAAGAGCTGAACACCGCCGCGAAATCGACGGACGACTTGAAGGTCTTCAAGTTGCAGCACGCCGACCCGGAGCAGGTCGCCGAGGCGCTGCAACAATCGTTCGGCCGCCGGTCGACGGCGGGCGTTTCGGCCGATGTCGAAGCGGGGGCGCTCTTCGTCGTCGGTTCCCCCGAGCAACACGCGCTGGCCGCAAAGCTTGTCGAGCAATTCGACCAGCCCACCGCCGGCCGCGATTTGCGAACGTTGCGAGCCTTCTCGATGGCAGGGCTCAGTGGTCGCGATGTTTCCGAAGCGGTCACGCAGCTCTTTGAGGATTCCCGCCCCAAGGTCGATGTCCAATACGACATGTACAACGAACAGCTCGTCGTGATCGGCAGTGACCAGCAGCTCGCCCAGGTCGAAAAGATCGTCGAGCAGTTCAAGCCCCCCGTCAGGAGTCTCGAAGTCTTCACGCTCAGCCGTAACGAGCCGAAGGCGGTCGAAGAGGCGATCACCGCGATGTTCCTCGAACTCCCCTACTCGCAAACGCCGTCGGTCACGGCCGATGAGGATCGTCAGCAATTGATCATCCGGGCCACCGAAGAGCACATGCTTCAGATCCGTGACCTTCTGGAGCGGTTGGGCGAGTCGACCGAACCGGTCCAGGGGCGGGCCGCGCCGCTGAAGTCTGAGCGGATGCGGACGATCCCGATCGGACGCGATCGGGACGAAATCCTTCGCAAGTTGCGGCAGGCATGGCCACAGGTGAGCGACAACCCGCTGCGGGTGATCGGGCTTGATGACGAACAGACGCCTGCGGGCGAGTCACCTTCGCAAGAAGAAAAACCTTCCGCCAGCGAAGCTCCCACTGCCGATCCACAAAGCCCCAAGTCGCCACCCGTTCCGGTCGCACCGGCTCCCGTTCCGGTCCTACCGGCGCCCGCGGAAGGGACCGATGCGGCGATCCGAAATGGCCGTGAACCGCTGGTTCGCGGGCCACAGCAACCGGGTCCACAGCGATCGGGCCCATTTTCGCTCGTCGCGATGCAGAACGCGGCGGTTGATCCGATGCCTGCGCCGGAGGCTCCGCCGACACCTGCCCCTGAAACGCCTGTGGCCCCGGCGGCCGATGCTGCGGGTGAAGCCGCAGAGGCGAGACCCGCCAAGCCGCCCAAGCCGCCCAAACCGCCGATCATCCTGATTCCGTCTGGCGATTCGTGGACGATCGCATCGGAAGACACCGCCGCGGTCGAATTGCTCAGCAAGTGGATCGAAGCGGCCGAAAAGGAAGCCTCGATCGACGCGATCGAGGTCGGACGCAACGGGGCCATCTTTGTCCTCAAGCATGCCAACGCCGATGAGCTGCAGACCGTTTTGACGACGCTGTATCGCAGGACCGATTCGAACCGAGGGTCGGGATCGCGGGAGGGTGACACGCGGATCGTCGCCGATTCGCGGATCAATGCGTTGATCGTCCGCGGCCCGTCGACCGATCGCGACGCGATCAAGGAGTTGCTCGAAGTCCTCGATTCGCCGACGTTCATCGGGATTTTTAAAAGCCCACCGCCGATCTTCGTCCCGGTCGAGAATGCCGATGCGAAGCGGATCGAAGAGATCCTGCGGTCGGTCTACGCGGCGCAGGTCAGCCGGGGTGGCGGGCGTCCGCCGATCACGATCCCGACGGGGGTATCGGACGAGATCGCCTCGATGCTCGAACAGATCAATGCCACGGTCTCGGGGCCGCTGTTGCAATTGAGCGTCGATGAGGTCAGTAACGCGATCGTGATGCGAGCCCCGCCCGAGTTGGCGAAAGAGGTGCAGGATTTTATCAAGCAGATCGATAACCAAGCGACGACGTCGCGATCGCAAGGGATCCGCGTCGTCCCGCTCAACGGCAGCAATGCCGATACCGTTCGCGACCTGATCCGTTCGCTCCGTTCGGGAAACCGGCGATAGTCCGCCGAGCTTAGGGGCGGGGCATTTGTTGCCCGATCGCATCCCACGGCAAGGCTCGATGGCTTTAAAATGCGTCGCTTTGGTAGTCGTCAGGGGTATTCGTCAGGTCATTGGACCGCATGTCAGGAGCATCACGATGAGAACGTCCGAGCCATTCAACCTTCCCTTGGGCCAAACGGTCGCTGTGGGGCGTCGCGATGCGCTGCGATGCGGCTTGGCCGCGGTCGGTGCCGCCGCCGTCGCGGGGGCGCGGCCCGCACAGGGGCAAAACGCCCCTGCCGCGCAGGCTGGTCCCAAAAGCGAGCTTCGCGGGGCGACCCGCCGGTACGAGATGAAAAAATCGATCAACCTGTGGGCCTTCCCCTACCCACAGCGGATGGGTTTGAAGGAGTGTTTGGTGCTAGCGAAGGAGGCCGGGTTCGAAGGGATCGAGCTGAATTATGACCTCGACAGCGACCTTTCCCCCAAGGCGACGGCGAAGGATTTTGCCGCGATCCGACAGATGGCCGATGCGGTCGGGATCGAGATCAGTGGGCTCTGTTCGTTTTTGTTCTGGCCCTACCCGCTGACGAGCAACGACAAGGCGAAGCGGGATCGCGGCGTCGAGCTGGCCGGGCTGATCGGTGAAGCCGCCTTTCACATGGGGGTCGAGAACGTGCTGCTCGTCCCCGGCGCGGTACACATCCCGTGGCGAGATGATCACGAGCCGGTCCCCAATGACGTCTGTTACACGCGGGCCCGCGAGTCGGTCGGGTTGCTCGTGAAGAAAGCGGAACAGAACAAGGTGTCGCTGAACATCGAAAACATTTTCTTCAACGGGTTCCTGATGACACCGATGGAGATGAACGAGTTCGTTGATAGTTTCGGCACGCCGCACGTGCAGGTCCATTTCGATACTGGCAACATCGCGATGTTCCAGCACGCCGAGCACTGGGTGCCGATCCTCGGCAAGCGGACCAAGAACGTGCACCTGAAAGAGTTCACGAAGAAGGGGACCGATTATTCGCTCGAGACGTTTCGCCCGTTGCTCGACGGCACGACGAATTGGCCCGCGTTGACGGAGGCGTTCGATCAGGTAGGTTATCGCGGCTTCTTAACCTTCGAATATTTCCACCCCTACATCCATTACCCTGAAGCCTTGATCTATCAGACCTCCGATTCGTTGAACCGGATCCTTGGCAGGGTCTAAGGGCTGGTCGCTCGCACCCGTTTCGAAGGGCGGGTTGGCGGTTTAGTCACAGGAAACGAGCGGCGCAGGTGCCGCGTGTGTGATGCCTTGTGTCTCCGGGGAGCGACGTTATCGATCGGCGGGGGGGACGTGGGCCAGTGCCATCGTCAATTCGTCGCGGACTTGGGGGTCGTCTTCGACACGGAGGCGATTTTCGAGTGGTGTATGTTGGTTGCCGATTTGCCCCAGGGCCCAGGCGGCCGCCCCGCGGATGAGCGGGTCTGGGTCGTCCAGCAGCGCGATGAGCGCCGGGGTGGCGGAGGTGTCGCGTGCGTTGCCGGCGCAGATCGCCGCGTTTCGCAGGATGCCGCGCCGGCGGGGACGCCACAGCGGTGTGTCGCGAAACCTTGCGCGGAAGGCGGTTTCATCGAGCGCGAGGATGTCGGCCAAATCGACCGGGTCGGACGTGGGACGCGAAACGAGTTCGGTGGCAACGCCGCGGTCGGTATCGGTCACCCTTTGGGCCTTCGCGTTCCATGGGCAGACCTCTTGGCAGATGTCGCAGCCGAAGAGCCAATCGCCGATCCCGGCGCGGAGTTCGGTCGGGATCGGCCCGCGGTGCTCGATCGTGAGGTAGCTGATGCAGCGTCTGGAGTCGACGACGCCGGGGGCGGGGAAGGCATCGGTCGGGCAGGCATCGAGGCAACGGGTGCACGTCCCGCAGTGCGCCGATGCCGCGGCGGATGCGGGGAGTTCGAGGGTGGTCAGCAGGCAGGCGAGGAAGAAATAGCTGCCGCGTTGTTTGTTCAGGAGGAGCGAGTTCTTGCCGGCCCAGCCGAGCCCTGCGAGCTGGGCGAATTCGCGTTCCATCAGCGGCGCGGTGTCGACGACGCCGCGAGATCGGGCCTGAGGGCAAGCCTCGCGGATCGTCTGCTTCAAGGCTTCGAGCCGGGGGTGAATCAGGTCGTGATAATCGGCCGAGCCCCAGGCGTATCGGGCGATCTTGCCGTAGGCCTTGGAGGCATCGGTGTCGGCATTTTGGGGACGGCTTCGTGGCCGTGAGGAATAGGGGAAGGTCATCACGATGACGCTGCGAACGCCGGCCAGGACCATCCCCGGTTCGGCGTAGGCCTGGAGTCGATCGCGGAAGTAATTCATCTCGGCGGCGTAGCCGGCTTCGATCCAATCGACGAGGCGTGAGACGCCGGCCGGGGGTGACGGCGGGGGCGATCCCCAAGAGGTCAAAGCCGAGGCGGATCGCTTCGGCACGTAGCCGATCGATCAGGCCGGCCGGCGGGACGGCGTCGCCGGGGATGTTGTTGCCAGGGCTGGAGCGCGGCGGGCTCGGATCGGGATCGGGTATCGAGTTCACTGCGATTCCGGCGCGTTTTCCCCTTCGGTCTCGGCGCTGATCTGATCGAGCTCGATCGAGCGGAGGCGATCGCGTTGTTTGCGATCGGAAGGTGAAGGGAGCGTTTCGCCGTCGTCGGATTTGGGGGACCTTGCGTCTGGCTCGGGGGGTGCCGCATCGGATTTTTCGCGATCGGGACGTTCGATTTCTTCCGGCTTGTCGGAGTCCCCTTTTCGTTCGTCGGGGGTGACGGAGAGGATGCTGTCGCTGGCCGAGCGGTTGGGGTCATCCATCCGGGGCTTCGTCTTGGGGGCGAGGCTGGCGACTTTGCCGCCGGCGGGGTCGAAGATGCTGCCGACGCGGCCGCCGTCGGGACGGGTCCGCTGCCACGCGCCGCCATAGGTGGGGTAATCGATGTCCCCTTGGTCGGACGGGAGGGTGCAGCCGAGGAAACCGGTCAGGGCGACCAGGGTGGCGACCAAGCCGATGTCACGAAAATCTTGCAATCGGGAGGGCATGGCGATTCCCAAGCGGTGCGGACGATCCGACGGGCGAAATCCGGGCACTCACGCGTCCGGCTATCGGTTTTATCGGTCGTGGCGGCTGGGGGCTTGAGGCCGTTTGTGACGGCTGGGCGAGAAAGATTCAAGTTTGCGACAACCGGGGGTGATTGATCATCTCCCCCGGTTCAGGCCTAGCAGCTAAGGCTTAGGACTCGACCGCCGGTTCGGGGGCGGGGAGTGTCGGTTCGGAAGTTTCCCCGGAGGATTCTTCGGGCGGGACGCTGACGACGGCGATCAGTTGATCCCCATCGTCGATGTTCATGATCCGAACGCCTTGGGTGTTGCGGCCGATGATATTGATGTCGGCGGCCTTGATCCTTTGGATCTTGCCTTTGGCGGTCATCAGGAAGATTTCGTCTTCGTCGGTGATGCGGGCGACGGCGATGACGGGTCCGTTCCGCGGTTTGGTGCGGATGTCGCGGACGCCTTTGCCGCCGCGGCGTTGGGTGCGGTAGCGGCTGGTGCTGGAGGAGCCGCCGTCGGCCGATTCCTCGTCGGCTGTTTCGCCGCCCGGTTCGCCCCCTTCGGGTTCGTCGAGGGGTGCCGCGTTGGGGCCGAAGTAGGTCCGTTTCCCGAATCCCTTTTCGCAGACGGTGAGGAGTGTCGCGTCGGGGTCGGCGACGACCATGCCGACCAGGGCATCTTCGCGGGAGAGGTTGATCCCTTTAACGCCCGAGGTGTTGCGGCCCATCGGTCGGGCGTCGCTTTCGTTGAAGCGGATCGCCATCCCGGAAGCGGTGGCCAGGACGACTTCGCTTTCGGGGCCGATGACGGCGGCGTCGACGAGGGAGTCCCCTTCGCGAAGTTTGATCGCGATGATGCCCCCCTTCTTAGGCCGGCTGTACTGTTCGAGCGGGGTCTTTTTCACCAAGCCGTCACGGGTGGCCATCATCACGAAGTGGCCCGGTTGGTCGAAGTCGCGGATGGCGAGGCACTGAGCGATCTGTTCGTCGGGTTCGAGGTTCAGCAGGTTGACGATCGCTCGCCCTTTGCTGTCGCGTCCCAATTGTGGGATGTCATAGACCTTTTGCCAGCGGACCTTACCGGTGGTGGTGAGGAACAGCAGGTAGGCGTGGGTGCTGGCCACGAAGAGGTGTTGGATCGGATCGTCCTCTTCGGTCTTGGCCCCTTTGAGCCCTTTGCCGCCGCGGCGCTGGGTGTTGTAGACGCTCGACGGGGTCCGCTTGATGTAACCGCGGTGGCTGATCGAGACGACCATTGTCTCTTCGGTGATCAGGTCTTCGAGGTCGATATCGCCGATCTCTTCGTCGCTGATTTCGGTGCGGCGTTTATCGCCGAAGCGGCGTTTGATCTCTTCGAGGTCTTCGCGGATGATCGCGAAGATCCGTGCTTGGTCGTTGAGGATCGAGACGTAGTCGGTGATTTCGGTCAGGAGTTGGGCGTGTTCCTCGGCGAGTTTTTCCTGTTCGAGGTTGACCAGTTGGCCGAGGGTCATGCGGAGGATGGCGTCGGCCTGGACGCTGGTGAGGGTGTAGCTGTCGGCGACTTCGCCCCCCCGCTCGTCGACGAAGTTTTGGAAGCCGTCATCGCCCAGGGCGCGGCGCATCAGAGCCGAAGGGCAAGGGATTTGCATGATCCCCTGTTTCGCTTCGGGTTGGGTGCGGCTGGAGCGGATGACGCGGATCACTTCGTCGATATTCGCTAGGGCCAGGAGCAACCCTTCGACGGTGTGTTTCCGCTTGCGGGCGCGGGCGAGCAGGAATTGGGTCCGCCTGCGGATCACGATCACGCGGTGGCGGATGAATTCCTCGAGCAATTCCTTGAGGGTCAATTCCCGCGGCTTGCCGTCGACCAGCGCCAGGAGGATCACCGAGAAGGTGTCTTGCAGCGGCGAGAACTGGTAGAGCTGGTTGAGGACGACTTCGGGGTCGGCGTCGCGTTTGAGCTCGATCACGAGGCGGACCGGTTCTTTCAAGTCGCTCTCGTCGCGGATCGCCGAGATCCCTTTGATCTTGTCGCCGTTGACCAGTGCGGCGATCCGTTCGATGACGCGGTCGCGTTGCTGTTGGAAGGGGATTTCGGAGACGAGGATCCGCGAGCGGTTCCCTTTCATCTCTTCGATCTTGGCCCGAGCGCGGACGACGATCGTGCTGCGGCCGGTGGTGTAACCGCGGCGGATGCCTGCACGGCCGCAGATGATGCCGCCGGTCGGGAAGTCGGGGCCGGGGACGATCGCCATCAGCTCTTCGATCGAGACGTCGGGGTCATCGATCAGCTTGATCAGCGCGTCGCAGATTTCGGTCGGGTTGTGGGGCGGGATGCTGGTTGCCATTCCCACGGCGATCCCGTTGGCGCCGTTGATCATCAGGTTGGGGAAGCGGCTGGGGAGGACCGTCGGTTCGGTGCGGACTTCGTCGTAGGTCGGGATGAAGTCGACGGTATCGAGCTTGAGGTCATCCAGCATCGCCGCGGCGACGGGGCTGAGCCGGGCTTCGGTATATCGCATCGCCGCGGCCGGGAGCCCCGCGATGCTGCCGAAGTTCCCCTGTTTGTCGATCAACAGGCTCCGCATGTTCCATTCTTGGGCCATGCGGACCAGCGTCGGGTAGATGACGCTTTCGCCGTGCGGGTGGTAATTGCCGGAGGTATCGCCCGAGATCTTCGCGCACTTGACCCGTTTCGCGCCGGGGGTCAGGTTGAGGTCGTTCATCGCGACGAGGATGCGGCGCTGGCTCGGCTTGAGCCCATCCCGGACGTCGGGCAAGGCGCGGCTGACGATGACGCTCATCGCGTACGTCAGGTAGCTGTCGCGGAGTTCGTCTTCGATCGGCAGGTCGAGCATCCGCAGGGCGCCGGCACCCCGGAACGGGCGATCGCCGCCGTTGGGTGCCGGCCCGGCACCGGGGGGCGGGGGGAGGTCGGAATTGCCGTTGGAGTCGCCGTCGGAAGACAAGGGTTTTCCTTTCGAGCTGAAGGGCTTTGGCGACCCCGTAACGGACCGCCGTCGAAGCCGATCAGTGTAGCTTTTTTGGCCGTTTCCCACAACCGGCCGGCCCGGCCGGCGGCAAGTTGTAAGTAATTGCCAGGCATGGACTTGTGGCGTGTTTTGGGTCTGGCGGTGGCGGCCCTTCAGGCGGGCCCCGGGGCCCCGCTCGGGAAGGTACCCAAAACCGATCCGCTCGGGTACGCTGCGGGGATGAGCAACCAGGGCAAGAAGACATCCGGATCGCCATCGGTCGGCGATGGCCTCAACCCCGCGCAGTCCGAAGCGGTCGCGACGTTAGCGGGGCCGCTGTTGGTGCTGGCGGGCGCGGGGACGGGGAAGACCCGGGTGGTAACATTCCGGATCGCGAACCTGATCCGGCATGGGACGAGGCCCGATCGGATCCTGGCGGTGACCTTTACCAACAAGGCCGCCGGCGAGATGAAGGAGCGGATCGGTCACTTGCTGGGTCGCCGGGTCAGCAAGGACGACCCGGTCCCGGTGATCGGGACCTTTCACGCCCAGTGTGTCGGGATCTTGCGACGCCACGCGAAACGGTTGGGCTACCCGACGAAATTCACGATTTATGACCGGGGGGACCAAGAGTCGCTGGCGCGGGGCGTGCTGCGTGACTTGCGTTTGCCCGGGACGGCGCTCAACCCCTCCGACATGTTGGCGATCATCAGCAACTGGAAGAACGCTTCCGTCATGCCCGACGCGGCTTCGGGGATCGCCCGCAGCGACAAAGAGCACTTGGCCGCCGCGGGGTACCGCCGGTACCAGGAGGGTCTGAAGCTCCGCGGCGCGATGGACTTTGACGACCTGCTTCTGAATACCGAGATCCTGCTTCGCGAGGAGCCCGAGATCTTGCGGCAGGAGTCGGCCCGCTTCGACCATGTGTTGGTCGATGAGTACCAGGATACCAACGGGAGTCAGTACCGGATCATCCGCGGGATCGCCCTGCCCCACCGCAACCTCTGTGTCGTCGGTGACGATGACCAGTCGATCTACGGTTGGCGCGGCGCGGATGTGACCCACATCCTGAATTTTCGCAAGGACTGGCCCGACGCGAAGATGATCCAGCTCGAATCGAACTATCGTAGCACCGGCTCGATCCTGAAGATGGCCAACACGCTGATCGCTTACAACAGCGACCGGTACGGCAAGACGCTCCAGCCGCACCTGCCGGAGGGGCCGCGGCCTCGGATCCTGCAGTTCAAGGACGAGATGGAAGAATCGAAGGTTGTTGTCGCTGAGATCGCCCGCGCGATCCGACAGGAGCACCGCCAGCCGCGCGACATCGCGATCCTGTTCCGGACCAACGAACAGCCCCGGCTGTTCGAAGTCGAGCTCCGCAAGGCCGACCTCCCTTACATCCTGTTAGGTAGCCAATCATTCTTCGACCGTCGCGAGATCCGCGATGTCCTGGCGTATCTGAAATGGATCGACCAGCCGGACGACGAGGTGTCGTTATTGCGGGTCATCAACACGCCCCCTCGAGGGCTTGGGCCGACGACGGTGAAACTGCTTATTGATCGCGCCGTTCAGCGGGGCGAGCCGGTGTGGCGGGTGATGAATGACGTTTCGGCGATCCAGGACCTGCCGACGCCCGCCCGTCGCGGCATCGAGGACCTCCGGGCGATCCTTACCGACATCGGTGCCGCGATGAACCAAGGCCCGATGGCCGATGCGGTCAATGCGCTCATCACCAGGACGCGTTACGTCGACGAGTTGGCACGCCTTTACGAAGACCCTCAGGAGCGTGAGTCTCGGGCGGCGTCGATCGGCGAAGTGACCAACGCCATCGCGTCGTACCAGCAGCGTGAGCCCAAGGGTGACCTCGGGGGGTTCCTCTCCGAGATCGCGCTAGCCGGCAAAGAGATGGGTAGCGAAAAGGATAAGGCGGCTGCCAAGAACGCGATCTGGTTGTTGACGATGCACGCCGCCAAGGGATTGGAGTTCCCGATCGTCTACATGGTCGGGATGGAAGACGGGCTCTTGCCGCACAGCCGGGCGGTCAAGAGTGGTGAAGAAAAAGACATCGCCGAAGAGCGACGCCTGTGCTATGTCGGGGTCACGCGCGCGCAGGAGCAATTGACGCTGTCGATGTCGCTGACCCGAATGAAGTGGGGAAAGGCGCGGCCGACGACCCCCAGCCGGTTCCTGTACGAATTGACTGGCAAGGCCGATAACCCGAACCGATACCGCAAGCCGGGAAGCGGTGGCCGTTAACGCGGTGCGGCGGCATGGCGAGTGTCGCATCGCCGGGATGCGACGCTTGCCGTTTCAAACTTCCCGCGTGCCCCTCTCCGTGCGGCCCCGTTCAGTGTGGCCCCGTTCAGTGTGGCCCCGTTCAGTGTGGCCCCGTTCAGTGTGGCCCCGATCGGCGTGGCCCCGATCAGCGTGGTTTGGGAGCTTTCCGCAGCAGCATCACGCCGGACCGTTCGAGGTTCGAGCGTTTCTCGGCCAAGGCGCGGCGGATCTCTGGCAGGACGGGACGATCCTTCTGTGCGATCGCGCGGCGGACGCACGCGGCCCATTCGGATTGGCTTAGCCCGGTGGTGGGGTCGAGTACCCCGGAGTTCACGGCGACGAGGACTTCGCCCGGTTGCAACACGAATTCGACGCAAGGGTAACGGCCATCGACCCCCTTCCCCAGCGGCTCGGCTTGGTTACCGGAGCAGAGCGGGCGGAAGCCGAGCCGGCTGGCGATGATCGCCTGGATCTTGCCCGCCGACGCGAAGACCCCTTCACCGGTGTCGGGGTCGATCTGGGCATAGAGCATCGAGACGATCTGTTCCCCGGTGTTCGTTTGCCAGAGCGAATCGTTGAGCCGCGAGAGCATGTCGGTGACGCTGTGGCGATAATTGCTGTGGGCGGCGAAGGCGGCGCGGGCCGTCGCGGCGATCATCGTGCCATCGAGCTGGGTCGGGTCGGCTTCGGCGAGGGCCAGCGAGATCTTGCCGTCGGGGAGGACATCCCAGGCGTGCCACGAGCAGGCCCAGGGGCGAGGCGATTCGGTCCAGCCGTCGACGATGATCCTGGGGGCGATCTCCATCGCCGGAGGGAGCTGGCGGAGTTGCCACTGCGTCGCGGTTTGGATCGCTCGGTTCGTTTCGGCATGACGCTGCGTTTGGCGCTGCGACTTGGTGCGGGCGAGCTCCGCGGTGATGGCCGTCGCCGCGAGCCGCGCCGCGGCGCCGTCCCGCTGGGTGAATTGGCGAGGCCGTTTCGACCACAACCAGAGGGTGCCGATCGGCAGGTCTTCTTCTTCCAGCCGAACGATGATCGCCGAAGGGAAGTCCTCTGGGCTCTTCCACGGCCGGACCGGCGTTTCGTGAAGGTTATCGATCAGGACGAATTCCCTCACCAACGATTCGAGGTCACCCCGGCTCCCGCGGAGGTCCCGCGGGGGTGCGGCGAGCCGCGCGGCGGGGAGGCCGATGCTGGCGCGGAGTTTCAATGTGCTCGTCTGGTCATCGAGGAAGTAGATCGCGGCGGCTTCGCAACCCGTCGCCTCGGTGGCTTGGGCGAGCAGCCGCTGCAGCCGATCGGAAATCGTGGTCGCTTCACGCTGCGGCTCGGCGGGCAACGCCGCCAACGCGAGCTCGCCCTCCTGTCGGCGGAGCGATTCGAGCGATTCCTGATAGCGGCGTGTCAATTCGATCGCCGCCGCCGCGAGCTTGCGGGCCGAATCGCGGCTGACGCCGGGCATGTCCCAAGGGGAACTCGGGTCGTCCGACATCGAATCGGGCAGTGCCGGGTCGACTTCGGGCTCGGACGCGGCTTCGGCCAGCTCCGAATCGATCGCGGGGGTGCTTCGCGGCGGGTTGGGGGCGACCCGCCACCCCGTCGCGGTTGTGTAGGCCTGCCAAAAGCGGGCGATCGGGTCGATCGTCAGCATCGAGGCTTGGGTCGGCTGGGTCGCGGTGGCCGAGTGTAATCTTAAGTAGGTCGGAATCGTCTTCACGGCAGGGGTCTCGCGGCGGTCGTTTCGATGGCGGCGTTCCTCGCCCAGTCGTTCTTCAATCTCCGTACTCCCAGCACCCACCATGGGTGCTCTATTTTCGATCGGAATGGCGGCCGGGTTTCCCTGAGCAATAAATCTTCGCGCATCAGAAAAGTCTGCCT
>JBEIRZ010000123.1:0-12003 GCA_040375695.1 Planctomycetaceae bacterium | reverse complement strand
GTCAGCCTGAAGTCGCGGCCGGCGTGGCGGAAGGTGAGCCGTTTGTGGTCCAGCCCCAAGGCGTGCAGCATCGTGGCGTGCAGGTCGTGCATGTGCACGGCATCGACGACGGGGCGATAGCCGAATTCGTCGGTTTCGCCGTAGGTCAGCCCCCCGCGGACCCCGCCGCCGGCCATCCACATCGTGAACCCTTGCGGGTGATGGTTGCGACCCGTCCCGTTTTCGGCCATCGGGGTCCTGCCGAATTCTGCACCCCAAACGACGAGCGTGTCCTTGAGCAACCCGCGTCGCTCGAGGTCGGTCAGCAGCCCGGCGATCGGCCGATCGACCTTCGCCGATTCGGTGACGATCCCTTCGTCAAGTTTCTGGTGATGGTCCCAGGTGTAATCGGTCGAGACCTGGATGTAACGCACCCCCGATTCGGCGAATTTGCGGGCCAAGAGGCATTGCCGGCCAAAATTATCGGTCGGCTCCTGGCCGATCCCGTATAGCGAATGTGTTTCCGGGGTCTCGTCATCAAGGCTCATCACTTGCGGGATCGCCGATTGCATCCGGAAGGCGAGCTCATAATTCGCGATCAACCCTTCGATCCCGCGGTCCCCTTGGGTCGCGTCGAGGTGGCGTTGGTTGATCGCCTGGACGAGGTCGAGCTGTGACCGTTGCGTGTCGCGGTCGTAACGCGGGTTGCCGACGTGTGAAACGCGGGCCTTGGCGATCGGCGTTTCTGCCGAACCGATCGCCGTCCCCTGGTGGATCGAAGGGAGGAACGCGCTGCCGTAATTTTGGACGCCGCCGTGGCCGCGTGGCGGCGAGATCGTGATGAACGCCGGGAGGCTATCGTTTTCGCAACCCAACCCGTAGCTGACCCACGCCCCGACGCTGGGCCGAACGAGTGC
Source organism: Planctomycetaceae bacterium (assembly GCA_040375695.1). GTDB lineage: Bacteria > Planctomycetota > Planctomycetia > Pirellulales > Pirellulaceae > UBA6163. Next base: position 11,107 of record JBEIRZ010000123.1, on the reverse strand, counting down.
CGCTTGGCCGGTGTGCAGCCGCAACAACGCCTCGCCGTGGGCGCTCCCTTCGGTGTGCAACGAACGGATCAAGCAGAGCCGATCGGCATGACGGGCCAATTCCGGGAAGAGCTCGCTGATCCATACCCCGCTCTCGCCGTGTTGACAAAATTCGAACGGCGAGGCCTTGAGCACGCCGAGCTCGCCACGATCGCTCCCGACCGACGCCCCCGCCAACGTTTCGCCGGCCCGTTTTTTGAGCAGCGGCTTGGGGTCAAAAAGATCGACGTGGCTCGGCCCGCCCCACATGAAAAGGAAAATGACCCGCTTCGCCTTGGGAGCGAAATGCGGCGACTTCGGGGCGAGCGGATGATCGCCCCCGTTTGGGCCGGACGATTCGCCCTCCGCCGGTGACGCGATCAGACCCTGCTGCGCCATCGCTGCCAATGCCAAGCCGCCAAAACCGCAAGCGCTGTTGGCCAGCATCTGGCGGCGGGTGATCGTTGGCATGAATCGATAACAGGACATCGTGCGGGGTTACTCCGAAAGCTGAAAACGGCTCGATGCGAACAACGCCTGACAGACGAGCGACCAAGACTTGAGCTCGGCCGCTTCGCCCCCTTCGCCATGAAATCGGCCGGCGAATTGGCCCGCGGCAAAACCGATCATCCCGATCTCTTCCGCCGTCGGCTCGGCCGACAGGAGCCGCGCATAAAGCCAACGGACCCGCGCCGCCACGTCGCCGACCGGAACTTCGGCGATCAGCCTTTTTGCCGCCGCCGTCGAGGCTTCCATCACCCCTTCGTCGTTGAGCATGAACAGCCCCTGGCCCGGGACGGTCGTGCTGCGCCGCGTCCCCGTCGCCAAGTGCGGGTCGGTGAAATCCATGATCTCGAAAATTTCCGGCAGGTCGTTACGGATCACCGGCAGGTAGACGCTGCGGTAAGGGAAATCGGTCCTCCTGCGGACCAGGTTCGCGCCGACCGCGGTCGCCTGATCCCCCAGGTAACCGACGGTCGATTCGGCCATGGCGTGATCGAGCCCATCGGCTGCGGCGAGCATCGCGTCGCGGAGCGATTCGGGATCGAGCTTGCGGCGATGGGCCCGCCACAACAGCACGTTGTCCGGGTCGTGGGCCACGTTCGCTTCGACCCTGTCGCTCCCCAAGCGAAACGTGCGACTCAAGACGATCTCGCGGACCAAATGTTTGATCGACCAGCGATGTTCGATCAGCCGCCTGGCGAGGTGATCGAGCAGCTCGGGGTGGGATGGCGGCTCGCCTGTCCTTCCGAAATTGTCGGTCGTCCGCACCAAGCCGCGGCCGATCAGGTGTTGCCAAATGCGATTCGCCAAGACCCTTGCGGCGAGCTGCCCCGAAGGGCGATCGGGATCGGTCAGCCAATCGCTCAGTTCGATCCGGCCGCTCCCTTTCACGTTGCTCAGCCTCGCGTCCCCCTCGCAGAGCACCTGCAAGAACCCGCGTGGGATCGTCTCACCCGGTTTATCGAATTGCCCGGCCAACCGCACCGCTTCGTCTTTGGGTTCGTCAGCATCGGTCGCGATCATCCCCCGCGGCGGGATCGCGGGAGGCTCGTTCCAGGCCTTGGTCAATTGCCGGACCAGCTCCATCTGCGCCGCGACGCGTTCTTCGGAGGACTTGCACCCTTCCTTGGCACCTTTGGCGACGGCGTCAGCATCTTTTTCGATGATCGCTTGAAGTCCCGCTTCGTCGCTCTTCTTGATCAGCTCAAGCGCCGCTTCGGAGCGTTCCTTTTGATCCTTGAGCCGCGGCCGATCACGCCAATAGGCCTCATAGCGATCGTCGAGCTCGCCTCCCGGTTCGCCCAGCCCGATCAATTGTTCCATCACCCGTTGTTCGCCCAGCATGTAGCGCTGTTCCATCACGCGGGTCGAGGCGAAGATGCCGGCCAACGCGTAATAATCGGCGGTCGGGAACGGGTCGAATTTGTGATCGTGGCAACGGGCGCAGCCCAGCGATTGCCCCAAGACCGCGCGGCCGACGGTATCGATCTGTTCGTCAGCGATCTCCATCCTTTGGTTGTTGGGGTTGTTGCCGAGCAACACCTTGGGCCCCAGCGTCAAAAATCCGGTCGCGATCCGTTGGCGGTCGCGCGTCGCGATCGAATCATGCGGCAACAGGTCGCCCGCCAATTGCACCCTGAGGAATTCGTCGAACGGGGTGTCGTCACCGATCGCGGCGATGACCCAATTCCGATAACGCCACGCTTCGCGAAAGAGAAAATTTTCGTCCAGGCCGTTGGAATCGGCGTAGCGTGCCAGGTCGAGCCAATGACGACCCCACCTTTCGCCGAATCGGGGCGAAGCGATCAAACGATCGACGAGGTGTTCATAAGCGAGCGGCGAATCGTCGTCGAGAAACGCACGTAGTTCATCGGGGGTCGGGGGCAAGCCGGTCAATTGGATCGAAACCCGTCGCGCGAGCACCCCCCGAGGGGCATCACCCGCGGGCCGCAGCCCTTCCGATTCGAGCCGCGCCAAAACGAAGGCATCGATCTCGCTAGTCGGCCACAGGGCGTCCGTGACTACAGGTGTAGTAACGTGTGCCAACGGGCGAAAGGCCCAATGCGTTTTTCCCGCGACGGGGTCGGCGGGGTTTGCCAGACGCGTGGCGACGATTTTGTCAGGGGCCGGCGCGCCGATCGCGACCCATCGTTCGAGCGTCGCCACGTCGGCCGGTTCGAGCGGTTTAACCGGGGGCATTTGTAGCGCGTCGTCCTGGTGCCGAACGGCGCGGATCAGAAGGCTCGCATCGACGTCACCCGGGACGACCGCCGGGCCCGTGACGCCGCCGCGGGCCCACCCCTCGCGGCTGTCCAACCACAGCTCACCACCGATCTCCTTCGCCCCTTCCGCGTGACAGGAATAGCAGTGCTGAACCAGCAGCGGACGGACCTCCTTTTCGAAAAAGGTGATCCCCGCGTCGTCGTTGGCCTCGACGGCCGATTCGACGGGGGGTACGGCCGGCTCTTCGCCTTGCGTTTGTCTCATCCCCAAACCGAAGGCAGCCGAAACGATGCAAAGTGCTGCCGCAACCGCCGGGCTAAGGAACGCCATAAGTATGTCCCGGCGGATGGCCATGCGGCAGCGCGGAGATCTTGCCCGTGCGGAGGGTTGTCCGGTGGGCGTCACAGATGGGTGGGACGTGGCGGGCATGCGGGGTTCCGAAGGTTCGAAAGGAACACCTCATTTTACCCTCCGGGCCGGGGCGTCGCCATTGCGGCACCGTCCGGTAAGAAGCGGATCGAAGCCGCAGCAGCGCGATCGTTCTTATAAGTCGGAATCTTCGGGCAATTGGCCGGCCCCGTGATTGAATTATTCGCCCTCCCAAGACCATGATTGGGAATCCCTTCACCGCGATTCGCTCTGCCTCTCGTTCTCACAAGCCGGGCTTGTCGCTCTTTTGGGCGGGTCGGTGGGCGTCGCCATGGCATGGTCTTCATCGATCGGGGGGATGCCATCGAAAGGCTCGGGCATGACTGTTTTTTTCGGGCGAAGACCAGCGGAGCAACTGTGATGGATCGGTCGAACCTTGATCAAACGGGGCCGCAGGGGCAAGACGTGCAAGTCCGCGACGCCATGAGCGCGGGTGATCAGGTGGGGCTGACCTCACCCAGCTTCTTGGGGCTGTTGGGGATGCAATTCCTCACGGCCACGAATGACAACATCTTTCGCTGGTTGGTCGTCGGGATCGGCAAACAGTACGTCGAGGAGTCGAACGTCCGTTACGTCTTGACCGCGGGGATGATCAGCTTTGTCCTGCCGTATCTGCTGCTTGCCGCACCTTCGGGGTACCTGGCGGATCGTTTCGCGAAGCGGTCGGTGATTGTCACCTGCAAGTTCGCAGAGATCGTGCTGATGGGATTGGCGTTGTCGGCGATTTGGGCCGGAAGTTTTTATGGCATCTTTGTCGTCTTGGCATTGATGGGTGCGCAGAGCTGTCTTTTTTCGCCGGCGCGGATGGGGGCGATCCCCGAGATGCTTCGGGCCGATTGCATTTCGGCGGCCAACGGCTGCATGGGGTTGGCGACGGTGCTCGCGACGGTCGTTGGCGCCGCGGTCGGCAACATCCTTTCCGATTACACGCAGCCTTTGGGTCAAAACCGGCTGTGGCTCTCCGCCGTGATCTTGATCGGCATCGCCATCATCGGGTGGGTGCTCAGCCTGTTGCTCTTAAAATTCCCTGCGGCCGATCGGTCACGCCGTTTTCCGTGGAACCCGGTGCCGCAGGTGTTGGCCGATTTCCGGACGTTGTCGGTCGATCGGGCGCTGCTTCGCGTGGCCCTCGGGAGCATGTTCTTTTGGAGCCTCGGGTCGCTCGCGAACATGAACATCGATCAGTACGTTTTCGAGAACCGTGCGGCGGGGGGTGAGGCGTCGCAGAGCCAGGTCGCGCCGCTGCTGGCCTGTTTGGCGATCGGGGTGGGGCTCGGCAGTTTGCTCGCGGGGGTTTGGTCGGCCGGCAGGGTCGAGCTCGGGTTGTTGCCATTGGGCGGCGCGATCCTGTCGCTCGGTTCGGTGCTCCTCTTTTTTGTCGATGGTGACCTGATCCGGCCCGACGCCCCGGTGACGCTGAGTTACCTGACCGCGTGCGGGTTTTTGGGGCTGGTCGGGATCGGTGCCGGGATGTTCGACGTGCCGCTGCAATCTTATTTGCAGCACCGCAGCCCGGCGGAATCACGCGGTTCGATCCTGGCGGCGAGCAATTTTTTGACCTTCACAGGGATCTTGGTCGCTTCGGGCATCTTTTGTTTGCTCCGGGTCCCGGTCGGTGAGGAAGCCCGTCCGCTATTTTCTTCGCGTCAGATCTTCCTATTGGCGGGGCTGACGACGATCCCCGTCTGCGTTTACATCGTCTGGCTCATCCCCCAAGCTTCGATCCGGTTCGTCGTTTGGCTGGCTAGCCGCACGATCTATCGGACGCGGGTCGTCGGGGCGGAACACCTTCCCGAGACGGGTGGCGCGCTCCTGGTCCCCAACCACGTATCGTACATCGACGCGATGATGCTGCTGTTGGCCAGCTCGCGGCCGATCCGCGTGGTCGCTTGGGCAGGCAATTTCGAGAACTGGTTGGCGAAGTCCTTGGGGAAACTTTTCGGGGTAATCCTGGTGAACCCCAACAAGCCGAAATCGATCGTCGCGGCGCTTAAAGAAGCGCGTGAGGCGGCGGTCGCTGGCGATTTGGTCTGCATCTTTCCCGAAGGGGGAATCAGCCGTTCCGGGCAATTGCTCGCATTTCGTCCTGGTATGATGCGGATCCTGGAAGGGACCGGGATCCCCGTCATCCCCGTGTACATCGACGAGCTCTGGGGGAGTATCTTCAGCTTCTCCGGAGGACGTTTTTTTTGGAAAATCCCCCAGCGAATCCCGTATCCACTTTCCATTCATTTCGGTAAACCGATGCAAGCGCCCCAAGATGTCCACGCCGTTCGTCAAGCCGTGCAAGAGCTGGGGGCCGATGCGGCTGGGCAGCGAGGCCATGGCCCTTGTCCGTTGGTCAGCGATTTCATCCGGATGTGCAAACGCCGCAAGTGGGGTTGGAAGGTCGCCGATTCGATCGGCTCACGCCTGACCGGCGGACAACTGCTGATGCGATCGCTGATCCTTCGGAGCCTCTTGCGGAAACACGTCTTGGGGGCGGACGAACAATACGTCGGGGTCCTGCTCCCACCCTCCGCCGGCGGCTTTGTCGTCAACATGGCGCTGGCACTCGATCGGCGCATCTCCGCGAACCTTAACTACACCAACAGCACCACGACGCTCAACGCGTGCATCGCCCATGCCGGGGTCAAGCATGTCCTGACGAGCCGCAAATTCATGGAAAAGATGAATTTCGAACTCGATACGAACGTCGTCTATTTGGAAGACCTCGCCCCCAAGGTCTCGCTGGTCAACAAGCTCATGGGGGTGATCGGTTCCTATGCGGTCCCCGGGGCGTGGCTCGCATCGTCTTTGGGTCTGAGCAAAATCCCGGGCGACGAAATCATGACGGTGATCTTCACCTCGGGTTCGACCGGCGTCCCCAAGGGGGTGCTGCTGACGCATCGCAACGTGGCGACGAACGTGACGGCGATCGACCAGATCGTGCGATTGAATTCCAAAGACGTCATCCTCGGGATCTTGCCCTTCTTTCATTCGTTCGGCTATTCGATCACGATGTGGAGCGTCGCCGGCCTCGATATCTCGGGGGTTTATCACTTCAACCCGTTGGACGCGAAGATCGTCGGCAAGCTCTGCAAGGAGAACCAGGGGACGGTGCTGTTGTCGACGCCGACGTTCCTGCGGGGCTTCATCCGTCGCGTCGAGTCCGACGAATTCGCGACGCTCGATGTCGTCGTGACGGGGGCCGAAAAACTGCCGCCCGATATCTGCGACGCCTTCGAAGCGAAATTCAAGGTCCGGCCCGTCGAAGGGTATGGCACCACCGAGCTCTCCCCTTTGGTTTCGGTCAACGTCCCTCCGAGCCGATCGAGCAACATCAACCAGCTCGATCGCAAAGAAGGGACGGTCGGACGCCCCGTCCCCGGGGTCAGCGCCAAAATCACCGACCTCGACACCGGGGCCGAGCTCCCGGTCGAAACGGCAGGCATGCTGTGGATCAAAGGGCCCAATGTCATGAAGGGGTATTTGGGGCGTGAGGATCTGACGCGTGAAGTGATCCAAGACGGTTGGTACAAAACCGGCGACGTCGCGTTGATCGATCGCGACGGCTTCATCCGCATCACCGGTCGCGTCAGCCGCTTTTCGAAAATCGCCGGTGAGATGGTCCCCCACATCCAGATCGAAGAAGAGATCAATCGGCTGTTGGGGGCCGCCGATGAAGGCGAAATCAAAGCGGCCGTTACCGCCGTCCCCGACAGCAAGAAGGGAGAACGTTTGATCGTGATCCACCTCCCGATGCTGACCACCCCCCAACAAATCGTCCAAGGGCTGATCGACGCGAAGTTGCCCAACCTCTTCATCCCCTCCCCCGATTCGTTCATCGAGACGCAACAACTCCCGATCCTCGGCTCGGGCAAGCTCGATCTCAAGGCGATCCACGACTTGGCAGAAAAACGCTTCGGCCAATCCCCGGCCAATTCCTAAACGCGGGCTTTCCCCAAGACCCAAGACTTCGGTTCGAACGAGAGTCATCGCATGCGATTCAGGAAAGATCGGATCACCACTGGCCGCGATCCTCATGCGAAGCATCGCGACCCGGATGCGGGCTGGAAATTTGAACGCCGATGCGATCGGCCGATCCGCTGGGTGATGCCCGCGGGCTGGAAGCTCGTCAATGCGGCATTGATCATTGGCGCGATGATCAGTGGGGCATCGATATGCATGACGTGTCTTCCTGGTGTCGCCGATGCTGATGAAACGACCCCGCTTCGTGTTGCCGTCTTCCAAGCCGACGCGACGCCACCCCTGGGGAGCCCTGTGGCCTACGCGCCGGTCATCAAGATCGAGGACCCGTTATCCGCACGCGGCATCGTGTTGTTGGGGGCTGGCGAACCGATCGTGTTGTGCGCGGTCGATTGGATCGGGATCGCCAACGGTGGTCATGACGAATGGCGCCGGCGATTGGCCGCCGCGGCGGGGACCACGCCCGATCGCGTTGCGGTGCATGCCCTGCACCAACACGACGGGGTTCGCTGCGACTTCACCGCCGAAGAGCTGTTAGCGGCCCAAGGGCTCGGTGGACTCCGCTTCGATGTCCCCTTCGTCCGCCAAACGATCGCGGGGGTGGCACAAGCGATCCGCGAAGCGATCGCCGTCGCGCGTCCGGTCACGCACCTGGGCATTGGGAAGGCGAAGGTCGACAAGGTCGCTTCCAACCGCCGCATCTTGGGGCCGGACGGCAAGGTCGCGATCGCCCGTTCGAGCTCCTACCGGATCCCCGAACCGATCTTGTCGAGGCTAGCCGAAAACGCGAGGCGCGATGGGTATGACTTGAGCGCCACGCGGGTCGACGAGGCCTTGGCGGCCCCCGAAGGTGTGATCGACCCGTGGCTCAAGATGCTGACCTTTTTTAATCAAGAGGATCCGATCGTTTCGCTCAGTTACTACGCGACGCACCCGCAGAGCTATTTCGGCAAAGGCGAAGTGACTTCGGAATTCGTCGGGTTGGCACGGGCCCAGCACCAACGGGAATCGGCCGAGTTGCCGCTGATCCATTTCAACGGCGCCAGCGGCAACGTCGCGGCGGGAAAGTACAACGATGGCACGCCGGAGCTTCGCGTCGTCTTGACCCAGCGGATGGCCGACGGGATGCGGCGGGCACGCGAGGCGACCCAGCGCCAACCGATCTCGGCCAAAGACGTCGCTTGGCAAGTCGTCCCGGTGCGATTGCCGACCAACCCCAAGCTCGATTTCGACAGGTTTCAAGCGACACTGCGTGATCCCAAGGCGACCGAATCGGACCGATTGTCGGCCGCTTCGAAAGTCGCGTTTCTGGGGCGGATGCGTGAAGGGATACCGATCGAACTATCCCGCCTCCGTTTGGGCGACGTCGATGTTCTCCACATGCCGGGCGAATTGTTCGTCGAATACCAATTGGCGGCCCAAGCGATGAAGCCCGATGCGACTGTCTGCATGGCCGCTTATGGCGATTACGGGCCCGGGTACATCGGCACCGAAATATCGTATTGGGAAGGGGGTTACGAGACGCAGCCCAGTGCTTCAAACGTCGCACCCGAGGTCGAATCCGTCCTGATGGATGGCATCCGCCGACTGCTCCGGTAGCCAATTCGAAGAAACCTGAAAAACAAGTCGGCCGTTGTTGTAATCGAAGACGATTGTGACAAGAATGCTTGCGATATTAGGCACGGGAATGGACGCTCTGCGTCGCAAGTGACCGGACAACGAACCCGGCGTTTCTGTAGCCCTCGCTGCTCGTCGATCCGTGCGTTGAAGAGGGCGGCAATGTAATCGTTGTGGAAGGGACTACTTGAGACGTTGCCGCCTGCGGAGGACGGTGACGGTCTAGGTGCCCTCTTCTCGGAGTCCGTGAGATGGCTAATCGCTTTCAGGAAATTTACGAACGGAACGAATGGACTCACGGTTCGGGGGAAGGGTCGCTCGAAATTCAGACCCGCGGTTATCGGGCCTTTTTGCAAGACTTCCTGTCGAAGAAAAAGATCCGCACCGTTGTCGATATGGGGTGCGGAGATTGGCAGTTTTCCAAGCTGATCGATTGGACGGGGATCGATTACCACGGGTTCGATGTGGCCCCCGTCGTCATCTCGAATAACGTCGATCAATTCGCTTCGGACAACGTTTCATTCTCGCATTACTCTGGCGATGCCGGTGAGCTGCCACCTGCCGATTTGCTGATCGTTAAAGACGTCCTTATGCATCTGCCGAATCAGGTCGTCGCGGACTTTTTACCGAACCTTAAGAAGTACAAGTACGCCCTGATCACGAATTGCACCAATCCGATGAACGCCAGCGATGTCAATAAGGACATCCAACTCGGTGACTTTCGCTACCTCGATCTGCGGTTGGCCCCGTTCAACCTCGATTCGCAATTGGTCTATTCGTTTAGCAAAATCGAGACAGGCTGGATTGCAAAACTGCGGACCATGTATCACGGCTTCCCCGGCTGGAAGAAACTCGTGTTGTTGGTCGACAATTCGCGAGGATTCTGATCGAGGCTTCTCATGCGCTCAATCCGTTCGAATCGTCTCGCCACGTCTTCGAGCCAGCCCCCAATGAGCCAGTCCCGAATCGATCGGCCATGATCCGATCACGATCGTCACGCCGGCGTCAACTTTATCGCAGTGATGTACCATCACTGCGCCGCTGCCCATTAAAATGAATCGTTCCTTGGCTTCGCGCGCGGCATCCGACTGCGGTTTCTTCGCGACCGGGACGATCAGCAGCAACATCCAGCGACGGGGTGCGATGATGAACAGCAATGCGGGTGAGCAACGACCTGATCGGGGGTTGCCGCGACGTGATTTTCTGGCGGCGTCCGGCGCATGGACATTAGCCGGTCCTTTGGCCCAAGGCCAAAGCGAGCCTGGGAACGGGACCGCCAAAGGTTCCGGGATCATCGCGGCCGAAAATGCCCTCCCCGGGACTTCGGATTGGATGTTGACGAAGTGCGAGGTCGACCCCAAGACGAAATATCGCTCGCCCTGGATCGAGGGCTTCGCGTCGCGAACGAGCGTTCGCGCGGGGGAATCGATTCGGTTTTTTGTCAGCACCAACCCGGCATCTCCCTTCCGGATCGAGCTCTTTCGGATGGGGTATTACGGCGGTTTGGGTGGCCGATTGATGAAGCAATTGGGGCCGTTCGAGGGTGTCGTGCAACCCGAGCCCGAGATCGGCCCGAAGCGGCTTAGGGAATGTCGCTGGGAGCCTTGCGTCGAGATCACCATCCCGGACGATTGGGTCAGCGGCGTGTATGTGGGGAAGCTGACGGCCGAAAAGGAGTCTTGGCAGAGCTACCTCATCTTTATCGTGCGGGATGACCGACCCGCCGATCTGCTCTTTCAATGCGCGGACACGACGTGGCAGGCCTACAACCGCTGGCCCGATCGGTTCGCGCTTTACAACGAAGGCGAAAACAATTGGTATTGCGGCCCGGATGTGGACGTCAGCTTCGACCGCCCTTACGGGCGTTATTGCCAGATCCTCGATGCGCCCCTTTCGACCGGTTCCGGCTCGTGGTTCCTGTGGGAGTATCCCTTCGCGTATTGGATGGAACAACAAGGTTATGACGTCAGTTACATCTCGTGCCTCGACACGCACGCGGACGCCGCCGGGTTGCTTCGCGCGAAGGGATTTTTGAGCATCGGTCATGACGAGTATTACTCGCTCGAGATGTACCAGCACCTGTTGGCGGCCCGGGATAAAGGGGTGAGCCTCTGTTTCTTTTCGGGGGATACCTGTTGGGGGCGGATCGATCCGCGGCCCAATTCGAGTGGCGCGGCCAACCGTACGTTCGGCCTGGTCGTTGCCTTCGGCCGGTGCCTACCTGGTGCAGAAACATGGGTCGGGGCCGACCGGTTCCCCTATCAAACGCCGAGCGAATCGGCGCTGATCGGCACCCGCAATGTCCCTCCGGTGACGGGCGGGGCCGATTGGATCTGTCGGTTGCCCG
>JBEIRZ010000392.1:0-4170 GCA_040375695.1 Planctomycetaceae bacterium | reverse complement strand
GGTCGACGTGGGCGATGATGACGACGTTACGAATATCTTGTCGGCGCACGGAAAACTTCGTTGATAACGGAAGAAACAGCCTTAAAGAGCTAAACATGACCGCCCGGCCGCCGCGTGGTCAACGCCAACCCACCCCACCCCGCCGAGTCCTCGGCCAAAGCTACATCAAGCCCCGTTATCAGCCTCTCACGGGAATAGATTTTCCCTCAAGCCTCTGTTAATCTTTGCGGGTTGCGGTTGGATAACCCCTTGCCGGTGGACCGATTGCCGTGGCTAGGATTGTGAATCTTTTCACATGGGGGGTGAAAAATCGCCCCTAAGGGAAGAAAATCATCCATCCGGCTGATGAGCGATGCGAGCTAGGGGGTGACCTCTTCCCGCCCTAACGGTATTTTTCCGCCCTTCGGGACTGTCCACCGTCCTGCGGAACTTTGCCCGGGCCTGCGGAACTTTGCCAGACGAGTAGCGTTGAAACGGCAAGACCCCGAATCGCTTTTTTGCGTTAACGTTTTCCTGTAAATTCGTTCGTGTTCTGTTCGCGTGGTGGCAGGCGTGGCGGTAGGACGGCCGTATCGATGCGTCCTCACCTGGCCCTGCTTCTCGATTTTGTGCCACACCCCTGAGCTCCCATTAACGCCACCGCCGATAGCTTTTACGCTCAGACGCACGCCCCCGAGTCGACGAGGTTGCACAACATCCTCGAGGCGATTCTCGAAGCCGCCCCGCTTTTGCCCCCGCAAGGGCCGATCAACAAATTCGCTTTTTTGAACCCGTTGCAGGGGCTCGAATCTCGACACTTCGACGATGTGATGCTCGACGTCGGGCATTTTTACGGCAACCAAGCCTACCTCGATGACCAACAATACCGGCGGAAGATCCGCGAGGGACGGATCAGCGAGTCGGAGCTGCGCGAGGTGTTGCATGAAGACCTGGGTGGGCGGGGTGACGAACGCGTCGCGGGGCTGACCCGGCGGTTCGACTTGCGTCTGGCGATGCTCCTGCACCCACTGCACTATGGCCACCGCCGCGAATTGGCATGGGTCCTGGCCGAAACCGAGGCGCTCCGGTTTTTTCGCGCGGAGGTTTCCTCGGATTCGAAAGGGAGCTTGATCGACGAATGCCGCGATTGGGCGTCGCGATTACCCGGCGACGAAGTGACGGCCGATCTGGCCGCTGTGGTCGGCCGCAGCGTCAGCTCATTGCGCCGCGCGACCCCACTTGCGATCGCAACGATGATCGATGCCGCCGGGCCGGAATCGGTTTATCTGAAGCTCCTTTGGGGCGTGATCCGCCGTGGTGTTGATGCCGCTGGTGTCGCTGGTGACGCCGGTGACGCCGACGCCGTCCAGGGTGAGACCGGAGAAGCGTTCGTAGAAGAAGCGGCGCTGCTCGCCAAGGCGCGACGTGAACGCTTCGCGCGGTTTCGGGCGATGACTTCGTATCCCGAAGTCGACGAGCTGATGATTCGCTTCACCGCCGCGTACCTCGATCAGGGATTCGCAGCGACGCCGTTGCCTGCGGCCGACCGCGGGTATTGGTCGAGCTTCTGCACGTTGTTCGAACGTCGGTCGCTGATCGCCCCCGCTTGGCGCCGCAGGCTTTGGAAAGAGCTCGAAGCGATCCGCGCTCACAAGTGGACGCCGCTGGAAGTCGTCAGCGTGTCGCTCGATCAGCTCGGGGTGGACGAAGAGGAGACGCCGGATTACGTCGCCGCGGCGCTGTTGTCGCTTCGCGGTTTCGCCGGAATGATCTGGCAGACCGAGATCCGTCCCGACCTGTTCCGCAAGCCTTCGCCCCCGACGACGCTGATCGATTTTCTCGCCGTCCGGTTGCTGCTGATCCGTCTCGCATCCGAATCGCTCGGCCCACGCCCCCTGCCCGCCGAAGGCGAAGACTTGCCCGCCGAAGGCGAAGACTTACCCGCCGAAGGCGAAGACTTACCCGCCGAAGGCGAAGGCGATCCTCAGGCGGAGGACCTTCGTCAACAAGCCTTCATGCTCTTCGAGCTCGGCCAATTGCTGCAGTGGACCCCCCAAACGCTCGAGGGTTTGACCCCGGCGAAGTGGCGAGCGCTGCTCGATGAGCTCGACGCATTTTCCGATCACCAGCGGCGGCGGATTTTTCAAGCGGCGTTGGAACGTGGTTTGGCGAAGATGGCCCTGCGGACATTTTCGGTCCGCGCGCGGTCGGCGGCGGTCCGCCCGAAATCGCCCTGGTTGCAACTCGTCTTTTGCATCGATGCCCGTGAAGAGTCGCTGCGGCGTCACATCGAAGAGCTCGACCCCGAGGTCGAGACGTTCGGGATCGCGGGTTTTTTCGGCGTGCCGATCTACTATCGCGGCGTCGGGGATGCCGACTATTCGGCCCAATGCCCGATCGTGATGCAGCCCAAGCACTGGGTGATCGAAGAGCCCGTTTATTCGCTCGAACAGTCCGAACGGAACCGCGCGCGGGCGCGGCGTTTGATCGGTTCGGCCCAGCGCGGGCTCCGTTCGCAATCGACCGGGCTGATCGGCGGCGCGATCGTCTCGACGATCCTCGGGCCGCTGGCCACGATCCCGATGCTCAGCCGCATCCTGTTGCCCCGGGCGACGGCGATGATGAACCGCACGGCGAGGCAATTCATCGCCCCGCCATCGATCACACGTTTGAGGTTGGAACGGGCACCTGACCACCCCGCCGCCCCATTGGCCTCGCCCCGCCCCGCCAACACGGCTGCCCCATCCGCCAACTCGCACGTCCCATCCAGCGGCCATCACCATGCCTCGGACACCCCTGCCGGTGACGAAGGGATCGGCTTCACGCTCGACGAGATGACCTTCCTCGCGGGCAAGTCGTTACGCGATATCGGCTTGGTCTCTGATTTCGCCCCGCTGGTGATCCTCTTGGGCCACGGCTCGGGTTGCCTCAACAACCCTCACGAATCGGCCTATCACTGCGGCGCTTGCGCTGGCAACGCCGGCGGCCCGAACGCCCGCGCCTTGGCGATGATGTTGAACGACCCCCGCGTCCGCCGCAACCTCGCCGCCGAAGGGCTCAAGATCCCCGAAGAGACATTTTTCATCGGTGGGCTGCACAACACAGCGACCGAAGAGATGCTCTTTCATGACCTCGAACTGCTGCCGACGATGAAGGTCAAGCTCGTCCGCGAGGCCGGCCGGCTCTTGGCAAACGCGGCGCTGCGGAACGCGCAAGAACGTTGCCGCAGGTTCGAATCGGCGTCGCTGGAGATCACCCCCGAGGAGGCCCTGCTGCATGTCCAAAACCGCAGCGAGGACCTCGCACAGACGCGGCCCGAATACGGCAACGGGACCAACGCCCTCTGTTTCGTCGGCCGACGCTCGCGGATCCGCGGCCTGTACCTCGACCGACGTTGCTTCATGATGTCGTACGACGCCACGACCGATGATGAGGCATCGACGATCCTGGCACGGATCCTGTCGGCGGTCGTCCCGGTCTGCGAAGGGATCAACCTCGTGTACACCCTGTCGGCGATCGACCCGATCGGCTGGGGGTCGGGGACGAAGCTGCCGCATAACGTGACGTCGCTGATCGGGGTCATGGACGGCGCGGCCAGCGACCTGAGACCGGGGCTCCCTTGGCAAGGGGTCGATATCCACGAACCGGTGCGGTTGCTCTTTATCATCGAATCGACCTGCGAGGCACTGCTCAAGATCATGGCCGCCAACCCGACGATCGATCGGATCTTTCGCAACCACTGGGCCCACCTCGCGATCCTCGATCCTCACTCCGCGACGATGCATCGCTTCAGCAAAGACCGTTTCGTCCCCTATTCGCCCGACCCGCAGCTCGGCGAGTCGCTCCCGACCGCCCCGGGGTCGCACGCGTGGTACCACGGCCACCGCGGCGATCTCCCCTTCGCGATAATTACCCCAGGGGAGGGCTCATGACCCGCTCAGGGTGTTTTCGATCGTTATCGGCTGATTGGTACTTCGATTCCCACTCGTGCTCGTGCTCGTGCTCGTGCTCGTATTCCCCCTCGTACTCGTACTCAGCCGAAGGCGGTACTCGTACTCGTACTCGAAACGCGCGCATCGAGTACGAGTACGAGTACCGCTGCGCTGAGTACGAGTACGATTACGAGCACGAGCACGAGCACGAGTTGGTGGTGGGAGAAAGCGAGCCTCACAATTCACCTGATCCCTTGCC
>JBEIRZ010000640.1:0-1690 GCA_040375695.1 Planctomycetaceae bacterium | reverse complement strand
GTCTGGGACAGGTCGCTCGGGGATGGCGCGCGTTGGGTTTAACACGAAGTCACGAAGATCACGAAGGTTGGGAACGGGGAATCGATTGCTGATTGGCGGGTGGTGGTTGGTGGTTGGTGCGGGGGTTTCTCGCAAAGGCGCAAAGTCGCTAAGGGGATGGCGCGCGTTGGGGTGACCACGAAATACACGAAAGTCACGAAGGGGGGAGTGACTGACGACGAAGGGCTAATCGCTAAGGGGTACTTTCGTAATTCGGACGGGGGTGTCGTAGTAAACGGCGCAGCCGCCGGCGTCGGTTTGCTTGGCTTTGACGAGCGCGTTCGCGCAGCGTCCGGCGCTGAGCCATCCCCCCTTTTCCATCAGCATCACGTCGCGACGCTGGGTCGCATCGAACCGGAGCTTGACGGTGAGTTGCGCGATTTCCGATTCGATGATGACGGTGTCGCCGTCGTTAAAACCGGGGGCGGCGTCGGGATGGACGACCGCCGTGGCCGGGCCTTGCTGGGTCTTTTGCGGCCACTGCGAGGCCTGGGCCTTTTCGGTCGAGAAGGCCATCAGGAAGAGCGGACGGTCGGCCGAGGGCCGAGCGGGACGAGGGTCGATTTGATCGATCAAATTGACCCGCCCGGTCGGTGTCGAAAAACGTCGATCGGCAAAGAGGATCGGTTTGGCGAGCGGGTTGCGGACGGCGCCCTTGCGCAGCGCATCTAGCGACGCGCCGCGATCGGCCACCTTGGCAAGTAAGCGTCGTTTCCAAGTTTCGACGTCGTCGGAGAAGTCGGCAGCGAGCCCGACCCGTTTGGCGAGGGCTTGCGAGATTTGGTAATCGGTCATGACGCCGGGAGGGGGCGGGATGACGGGGCGGACTTCGGCGAGCCAATGGTGGCCGTAGGCGCCGACGAGGTCGTCGTCTTCGAGCATCGTTGTCGTCGGCAAGACGACGTGGGCGCAGCGTGCCGTATCGGTCAGGAAGGAATCGACAACGACGGTCAATTCGCGTGATCGGAGGGCGTGGGCGACGGTGTGCGATTCGGGGAGCATCGCGACGGGGTTGGCGGCGGTGATCCAGGCCATGCGGATCGGTGGGTCCGATGCTTCGAGGATACCGGGGCCCAGGAGCGGTTCGGGGATCGTGCGGGGGGCGACCGATTCGCCGTGGATGAAGGAGAGGTCGAAGGCGCCACGCCGTTTGAAATAGAACGAGACGCCACCGCCGGGGATGCCAAGGTTGCCGCTGATCGCGGCAAGCGCGTCCAAGACGCGGATCGCCGTCGAGCCGTAAGTCCGACGCTGCATCCCCCACCCCACCAAGATCGCCGAGGGGCCATCGGCATAACACTGGGCCAACGATTCGAGCTGGGACGTTGGGACGTCGGCGAGTTCGGCCCATTCGTCGAGGGTGCGCGACAAAGCGAGCGATTCGAATGCGGCGAAGTGATCGCAGAAGTTTCGGGCGTCGGGGGCGGTCTTCCCTTGTTCGAATAGCCAGCGGCAAACGCCCAGGGCCAGCGCCGCGTCGCCACCCGGGCGCGGTTGGACGTATTGGTCACAGAGTTCGGCCGTTTTGTGGCGGACCGGGTCGACCAGGATCAGCTTGGTGCCGTTCTTTTTCGCTTCGCGGATGATCGGCAGGAGATGGACGCTGCTGACGTACAGGTTCTTGCCCCAGATGACGATCGTTTTGCTGTTC
>JBEIRZ010000294.1:0-5762 GCA_040375695.1 Planctomycetaceae bacterium | reverse complement strand
GGCCGCACCGATGATCGAATTGGGGACGAGCATCTTAAACACCTTCTTCGGCAGAAAGACATCTCGCTCGGCGAGCTCCCGGACGGCTTCGGTTCTCCGGGGGGCCAACACCGCATACAAGAAAAAAGCCGATGCCGATCGTGCCGAAGAGACGCTCCGCCAGTTGCAATCCGACCTCGAAGAACTCGAAACGTCGTTACGACGAGAGATCGATGAAATGACGGCCCAGTTCGATGTTACCCGTGTCGAGTTAGAATCTGTCGTCATCACCCCACGAAAATCGGATCTGAAGACGAGGCCGCTGGTCTTTTTATGGGTTCCGTGGCAGGTCGATCCGCAGGGGATTGCGGAGCCGATGTTCGGGTAGGCCGACAGAGGGCCGATTCGCCGTCATTTGGCGGTGTTCTCGTAAATCGGCAAGTGGCGATAAAAGACTTCGAGCGACAAGAGGTTCAGTGTCGTGAGGTAGAGGCGTCCTGCCTGGATCGCCCAGCGGTCGGGGACCGGTCCGGCGGGATCCCAACTCCCTTCATTGGGACCGCTTTTGACCTGCGCGTTGAGCAGGATCGGTTTGAGTTGGCCGTTCCAGTCCTGCCACCACTGCCCGCCCATGTGGAACATGACTTGGGTCGCGTAGTACCAGTAATAGGTGTCGCGGGCCGGGCTGGTCGCGTCGCCGATTCTGGGCGGGTTGTTCAAAAGGTAAGCCGCGGCTTGGCGCATGTTCGTGTTGTCACGGCCCCACCCCGAGTACATCCGCATCAGGAGCGCAACGGCCGTCATCGATGGGGTCACCTCGCGTCCGTGGCCTTGGGCCGTGGTGTTGGGGGCGAACGGGTTATAGCGGTAGAGGTCGCCCCGCTCGGGAGAGACTTGGGCGAAATCGAGCCAGCGATCGACGCCTTCATAGGTCGAGGCGGGGACTGACAATCCGGCCAGTTCTCCGCTCTTGAGTGCCATCATCATCCAGCCGCTGACACTGGTGTCGCTGCTGACTTGGGGCTGATAGCGCCACCCACCGCGTTGTCGGTGTTGGGTCTGAACGATGTAATCGATCGCACGCTGGGCAGGTTCGCGCAGTGCCGGATCGCCGGTCATCCCATAAGCCTCGCAAATCGCGAGCGCCGCGATGCCGTGGGAGTAGAGTGCGACGCTTTGATTGCTGTAGGCGTCTTCGCTGCGGAAGAGATTGCCGTCAGGCTGTTGCATGGCGAGCATCGCCCGGATCCCCTTGGCGACCACCGGGGCATAACGGTGTTCGCGGTGGGTATAGCCCGCCCCTTGGAAGGCGAGGAGCGACAGCCCTGTTGCCGCCGTATCGCTACGTAACGCGACTTCTTCGCCCGGGCTTTGCAGCGTCCAGCGCCCGTCGGCCGTTTGTTGGGCGGCGAGGAACTTGAGGCCGCGTTCGATCGCGTCTTCGGTTTCGGGGCCTGTTTCGGAGGCCGCGCCGGGAACCCCGCCTTCCGAATTGCGTAATGTCCGGCGGCGAAAGACTTCAGGGATGGTGATTTGGTCCGCCGATGGTTTGAGGCCACTGCCTCCACCGAGCCGGGACTTCGGGTCGGGACGGCTCGCGACGTCACCGATTCGCGGCTGCATCTGGGCGAGCGATCCGATCGAGGGTCTTGCCAAGGGCGATTGGGCGATCGCGCCTGTACCGACGCGGGGCCCGACATCGGTGGGCAGGTTGATGTCGGTTGGCGGGGTGGACGCGGGGGCATCGGATGGCCGGTTCAGCGACATCGAATCGCTTCGGGATGGGGCAAGTTCTGCTCGTGGGGCGGGGGTGTCGCTGGGGACGGATGAACGGGCGCCTGCCGCGGGTAGGCTTGGCATTTCGGGGGTCATCCCCAGCGCCTCCAGGGGGCGACGGCTGAGCCGAGGTCGGTCGGTGGGACGGGGTTCGTTGAGCGGGGTCACCGTCGGCAGGGTCTCCTGCGGGGGACGCGGTGCCGACTTGGTTTCCGGCCGATCGAGTGCGACGGCGGCCGACCGGTCGGGGATCGAAGGCGTGTCGGGGAGGGCGAGCGATGCGGCAATCGCTGGAGAAGAGGTCGAGCGATCGGGTGCGGATTGCGAGGCCGACATCCGCTCGGCCGCTTCCGGCTCGATCGCAGGCCGATTGGGGAGTTCGGGGATGGCGATCGAGGGCGGCAGGTCGACTTCGGGGAGTGCCGGCGGGGGCGTCGATCGGGATTGGGATAATGCCTCGGGATCGTCCTGCGGTACGGGAAGATTTGCCGCGGGGGCTGCCCGTGTGGCTAGCTCTTGAGGCTGCTCGGGTTGTGGGGTCTCGCGCTCGACGAACTCCAGGTTTGCGGCCGACTGGGGCTGGGGAGTGATTTCGGCCCGCCGCATCGACTCGGCTGCTGACGACGCTTCGGCAGGGACGGGTTTGGCCCAATCGGGTTGGGAACTTTTCGCCGCACGCGAGAAGAGGTAATCCGGAACGGTCCGAGGTTCACGGTCCCGTTGGGAACCGAGTTTCCCGGAATTTTCGGGAAAGTACTTTCCGAAGACGATCACGTTCACCGCCATCGACAACATGGTCAGGTGCAGCAGGATGCTGGCCAAAAAGCCGAGTTGTGCGGAACGTTCAAAGTACCGCGAGGCGACATACCGAGAGAGGAGCGACAGCAGGACAACGCCTGTCCCGATCAGGCCTAGATAAACGCCCGCGTTATAAAAGGGGCGAGGATCATCGAAGCGAAGCTTGGTCAGGACGATGTAGCCGACGACCCCACCCGCGGCGAGCAGCCCGAGATCGAGCGGCCACATCCTTTCGGGTTGCCGGGGGGGGGCTTCTTCGGCGTACGGTAGGGTCATCTGGGCGATCGTGGTTCGTGGCGAATGTGCACGGACACTTGGTGGACTTTAACCCCCCGAGGGCCCTTCGCGGGTCGATACCGAGTAATCTGCGATCCCCGCTTCGTTGCACAAGTCCATCACGGTGACGACAGGCTGGAAGGAGGTTCCCGCATCTGCCCGGATGACGACGGCCTGATTGACCGGGTTATTCGCGGCAGCGGCGGTGAGGGTTTCGCGGAGCTCATCCAAAGTTGTCGGCTGACTGCGCAGGTAAATATTACCCCCGGCATCGATATCGACCACGATTTCCCGCGGGCGATTCACCATTGGCGAAGCGCTGGTGGCGGAGGGGAGAACGATATTCAGCCGCCGCTCGTCCTCTTCCTCGAATTTGCTCGTGACGAGGAAAAAGATCAGCAGCAGAAAGACGACATCGATCAGCGGGGTCAGGCTGAGGTTGTTGGCGACGCTGGAACGTTTGATCGAGACGGGCATAGGTCAACGAACCACGTTAAGCGTGGCCACCGGTGGTGAGTGACGAGCTCGCGCCGCCGATCGGATTAGCGATCGGCGGGGAGGCGACCACATTCCCGGTCGGGGACGTGGCGGTTTGACGGGATCGACCGGTTGCGGACGGGAGCGAATGGAGCGAGCCATCCGCATGGAGCCGTGCGCGGCCGACGAACCGGACCAGGGTTGGGGCCAAACCGAAGGCGATCCGCTCGATCCGATTGAAATGTTTGCCCAGTCGATTCTCAAGGTATTGAGCGAGGATCGCGGCCGGGATGGCAACGATCAATCCCGCGAGGGTCGTCACCAGGGCGACATAGATCCCTTCGCTGAGCTGTTCGCTCCGGCTCCGGTCAGGGCTGAGGGTAGTCGATTCGTGGAACGCGACGATCATCCCCCAGACCGTGCCGAGCAAGCCCATCAGCGGGGTGGCGGACGCGGCCAAACTGAGCCAGCGGATGGGGGCGGCCTGGTCGTCCGCTTCGCGTTGCAATGCCTCGGAGGCTGCCCGTTCGACATCGGCGATCGGCTGGCCGGTACGCAGCAGCATCGCCGAAACGGTTGTCGCTAAGGCGGAAGGGTGTTCCTGGCACGCCGCCAGTGCCGAGGTCGGGTTGAAACGCTCGATCGGGTCGGCGAGTCGCTGCAGTTTACCGATCAAGGCGGGTGGCATCAGTCGGCGGCGACGAAGGGAGATCATTCGTTCGACCGACAGCGTGACGACTAAGATGGACATCACCCCGATCGGGATCATGAAGTTGCCGCCTCGGGCGATGAGGGTCAGCAGATCGATCCCGAGGGCTTGGTTTTCGGTCTGCTTTGCCGGCGAAGCGGTTCCCTTGGGGGTGAGCAGGTCGCGGATGGCGTCGCCATCGACAGGGATGTCGCTGACCGTTGGAGGCTGCGGCGAATCGGCTTCGGCCTGCGGGCCGGATTCCTGCGCGGCGAGCGGCGCTCGGGGGGCGAGACACATCACCAAACCGACGAGGAGCAGGCCAGCGAGCCGTTTGGCGAACGGCGCGTGACCGGACGAGATCGGTGCAACCGGCCGTTTTGGTGATAGCCCGAGAAGGGTCATTGGCGAACTGATCGGGGGTTGGTAGGTGCGGGTTGGGGAGGAACCTTCAGCCCCAGTTGGCTTAGGGCATCGAGCCTTTCTTTGCTCTTGGGGGCGAGTTCGTGTTGCGGGTGTTTGCGAACGACGAAGTCATAGAATTGCATCGCGATCTCACCCGACTTTTTGCGGGCGTCCGCCTCTTTGACTCCTTGCATCATCAATTCGGCGCATCGACCGGCTTCGTAACCACTTTTGGCTTGCCAGTTTTTGACTTCTGCCGAGGCCTGTTCGGCACCGTAGCCGAACATGACCCGTTGGAATTCAGGGATCGCCTTGGCGAAATCTTTACGGCCGAAGAGGATCTCGCCGACCATGAAGCGGGCACGGGCACCCAGGTCGTTCCGTTCCTTCTCCGCGACTTCGGCGTAGACCGTCATCGCCTCGTCCTCTTTGCCCGACTGCTGCAGCGAGTAGGCCGTCTCGTAGCGGGCCTTCGACAGATATGACGAGTTGGGGAAACGTTTGCCCAATTCGTTAAACCATTCGACCGACGGCTCCCACTTCATCAGTTGCGACAGGCTTTGACCGCCGTGGAGGAAGACGAGTTCGCGAATCTGTCGGTCGGCAGCTTCCCCGATCGTCTTCTCCGATTCGTCCTTCTCGGTGATCCTTTTGCGGGCCGTTTCGTAAGCGGCCAATGCGGCGTCGAACCGAGAAAGCTTGAATTGACCTTCGCCGACCATCAGGAGCGCATCGGGCAGGAATTGGCCTTCGGGGAATTGCTTGGCAAGTTCGGCGAAGGTTGACGAGGACGGCTCGAATTGGCCCGCCTTGTACTGCGACCACCCTTGGCGATAGATCGCCTTTTCTTTCAATTCGGGGGAGGCCTTGGGGGATTGGGCCGCCGCACCGAACGCCGCGATCGCATCCGCCCAGGCCTCTCGCGAGTAATTCTGTTGTCCCAGGAAGTAATGCGCTTCGGGGAGCCGGTCTGATTCGGGGAAGCGAGCGATCAGCTCTTTGAACTGGGCCTCGGCAAGTTCGTTTTTCCCGTCATCCTTGTAGGCCCATGCCAGTTCGGCGATCACCTTTTCGGACTCAGGGTAATCGGGGAGCGTTTTGACGATTTCGTCGAGGCGTTTGGAGGCGAGGTCGGGGCGTTTTTGCGATTGTTCGATGAGCGCCAATTCATAAAGGGCATTACCGCGGGGCACACCAACCGGTGCGGTCTTCAAGAATTCTTCAAGCTGGGCCTTCGACTCTTCAGGCCGATTGATGGTTCGGAGGCACATTCCCATCGCCAGTCGGGCATCGCCGACGATCGGATGGCTGGGGTGTTCTTTGAGGATTTGTTCGAGAGGTCCGAGGGCGGCTTCGGCTTGGT
>JBEIRZ010000494.1:0-2996 GCA_040375695.1 Planctomycetaceae bacterium | reverse complement strand
CGGGGAGGGCCTCGTAACGCAGCTTGCGGATCCGATAACCCGGCAAACCCTCGATCGCATCGAGCCACTCGACGCGCAGCTTCGCGGTCGACCACGCTTGTGCTTCGCCGCGGAGGACGACGCGGTCCAAAACCTGTTGCCGCATCCGATCGGCTTCGGCTTGCCAGGCGGCGGGGGAATCGAATGCGGCCGGCATCGGCGGGATGCTGCGATCGACCAAGATTTGGGTTTCGGAACGGGTCGTTTCGGGGGTGATGACCTGTTGGCGAAGGGCCTTGTCGATCGCCTGGGCACGCGACGGGGAATCCGCTTGGCAGCGAAACGCGAAGGCAAGGCTTAAGACGACGGTCACCGCAATGGTCATCGGATCGGGGCCGAAGGGGATCGCGAAGCGACAACGATTCATCGTGCGAATCTCTTGGGATGGCTGATCAAAGTGCACGCGGGATTCACCGAGCCAAACGAGGGCTTGGAGGATGATTCCCGATAGCGATGAAAAGTCGGGGAGGGATGATCAACAGGCAGGTTGCCGTGGACCGGCAGGGACTCGGTCGGACGCGCAGATTGTAAACGAATCGGGCTTAGAAATGGCCCGGCGATGAAAAGAATTCCGCGGGACGGTGGCCACAGGAAAGGGGAATGACGAGCGAAATCTCCGGCCCGTGAAGCGGCACGAACCGATGCCGCATTGACATCGGATAGCTACGAAGGGGGCCAGTCATCAGCGGGCGTGATCCGCCGAGACGCTTACGTGCTCTGTCGGTTATTTGCTCTGCAGCGCGAAGTCATATTGGGTCGTCCCCTGAACGACATCGGCCGTCAATTCCGAATTCTTGTTGTAACGGTCGGGAACCAGTTCACCGGCAGGGCCTTTCGGGGCGGGGGCTTTCGGGGCGGTGCCGTCTTCACCTTCGGGGGCCTGACCGGGTTTGGAATTGAGCCCCAGGATCTTTCGCGTGGTGCTGATGCGAACGACTTTTTTTCCCGTCTTGACACCTTTCATCTCGGAATCGAACTGCAAGACGTATTTCCCATCGGCGTCGGTCATCGCGTAGGAAAACGTTTCGTCGGTCGGGTCCTCGAAGGTGACGACGGCGCTTGCCAGCGGCTTGCCATCGAGCGTCACGACCCCTTGTCCGTTGACGAGGTCGACCATGCTGTAGTCGGCGACGGGCCCGCCACAACCGGCGGTCGCGACGAGGATGACAAGCAACAGAGCGGCAAACTTCACAATGCACCTTCGAGAATAAACATGAGGACGAATCGGGTAGGGCAGGGCGATCAAGTCGGATGACGACGCGGATGAGACGCGGCGGCGTGAGATCACTCTGGCACTTGGACGACCTCGCTGCCGGCGCGGGTAGCCAGCGCCTGGTAGGTCGCGAGGTTCGTCGAATCGGGGATGAACTTGACCGAGCCGTCACACATCGCGAACATCGCCCCCCCGGGATGATAACTGCCAAAGCTCATCTCCATCAGGACGCCGTGGATCGTCGGGTTTTTGCGGGAGTTGATCGGGACGACCGCCGAGCCCAACCCTTCGGAGTGTTCGGTACCGGTCAAACGCCCGGGGGCCCAAGTCGCCATTTGGGGGCTGAACAAGGCGAAGTAGTCCATCCCTTGGTTGTCCTTAGTGAAGTCGCAATCGGTGTACGATTCGCCGATCAAGAGGGTGTTCGTCGTCCCGTCGAGGATATCGCGGAAACCGATCTTGCTGGCCCCGAACAGCACGCCGTCGAGGTTGACTTGTTCGAGGGCGGTGAAGCGAGCGGTGTTGTAACCGGCCGGGCGAGTGCTGGCATCATCGGAAGCGACGAAGGCGCCCGCGACGCCGCGATAGCTGACGGGGACGCGTCTGGCGATCGTGTTGTAATTCATGAATTCGGGCTGAGCCATGCTGGGGCAACGGAAGGCGGTAATGAGCGTTTCGCAGGCGGTCCTGTTGGGCGAATTAAAATTTGTCCAATCGGTCGCGAAGGCGGACCCGAGGTTCGCCGAGTTGGCCCAAACGAGGGTGCTGTGGAGCGAGGTCTGTTCGAGCTGCGGCAGGATGAGCGCGCTCCAAAATTCCTGATTCAACCCGAAGCCATAGGGGAAGACGCGGTGGGTGTCGTGGTAGTTATGCATCGCCAACCCGAGTTGCTTCATGTTGTTGCTGCAGCTCATCCGACGCGCCGCTTCGCGGGCCGCTTGGACCGCCGGCAACAACAGCCCGACCATCACCCCGATGATGGCGATCACCACGAGCAGTTCGACGAGCGTGAAGCCACGTCGAACCGCGCGGCGGTCTGAAGACTGAATGTGAGAAAAACCCGCCCAAGACTGATTGCCCGCCGCGGTGCAAACCCCGCCCAAAGAATGATAGCTTTTCATGGAACTCCCTTGATCCGAGCATGAGAGGTAAAGAATAAAACCGCCGTAATTTAAGGCCATTGCGAGGGCCCCGCCACGCGCAATGATCGAAAATTCGCGGTTCCTTCATCGTTTCTTAACGCCGACCCGCACCGAAATCGAACGGCCCATTGCCGATCCCGCAAGGCATTTAATGGCCTATTTTTTCACATTAGAACGGCAGCGGTGGTCGCATTTTGATTCCCGATCGTTCGGTCGGAAGGGTTGGCCAAAGGTTGCCGGGCGAGGGGTATTGGGTTGGTCGGCGAACGGAAAAAAAGGGGGTGGGGAGCACACCGGTTGGTAACGCCGGAAATGGATGACTTGCCCCACGGCGATTGCGGGCGGGTTATGCTTGGAATCAGGTCGTTGTTCGAAGGGGTTCGCGCCCGGGTTCGAATGACGATTTCCCGCCGAGACTCATTCCTTTTTTTCGGACCGATCTTGAACCGATCGGTCGAACGCTTCTTAGGGCCGCGACCCTGAGAGGCGCGCCTCCTTTCCTTATCGTTGAAACGCTACCGATGCTTAGCTTTTACGGAACAGACCGTTGCGGCACGACGCTGGGGCGCCGGGCATTCCTGCGGGTCGGTGGGGCGGGAATG
>JBEIRZ010000514.1:0-2782 GCA_040375695.1 Planctomycetaceae bacterium | reverse complement strand
CGCTATCGGCATCGAAAGCCTCAACGGAAGCGACGTAGAGTTCGACGCGGAGGAATGCGCCGGCCATCAGGTCATCGCGAAACTGGCGAACAAGAAAAAGCAGAATCCGACCGATCTGGATTACCTGGACTTTTCCGGCCTGGAAATTTACCACGTTGACGATCCTCGGGCCGCGGCGGTCGTGAAAAATCCCGACGCTATCGGGGCGATCCCACAGCAATTCCGGAGGAAGGCGGATTACTTCGCGTCGCTACTGAAAAACGACGGCAAGCCGGCGGCTAAATCGCCAGCGAAGCCCGAAGCGAACTTCGACGATCTGTGATCGTCGACCACCGAACAGGCTCGCGCCGGCGGGGCGGAAGTGGTGATCCGCTGCTGATTCATGCCAGCAACCCGCCGGCGCATTTTTAATCTACAAGCAAAAGTCACTGCGGAAAGTAAAAACAGACACGCCAGTATCGAACGCGGGACGCTGCCCAGGCAATCGTGGGACACGGATTCCGGACCGGCGCGACAGAGAAGGGTGGTAGTGACTTGACGACGGGTCGTTAAAACCGCGACAGCCGGAAAGACGGCATTTTTGAATCACCACAGGGGAAGGGATATGCCAACGCTAATTTTTGAAGGTTACTCCGACGACACTTTCGGAGAATACAACTTTTTTAATGACGGTTACGACAATTGCGCTAGCGGAAGTCCGATCGTCTTTCAGTTGTCAGCCGGCGGCGAATCTATCAACGTCTACGGCCAATACAACGGTGAAGATTGGCCGGATTATCTGCCAGGGTGTTGGGTAATCGGTGTTCAACAGGTCGAAGAAGATTTTCCGATACCACCCTGGCCGATGCGTTTCGAGTCTGCATCGAGCGGATATTCTCCGAGGCTCACAATCGAAGCACCGGAGGGGGTAACTATGGAATGCGTCAACGCAATGAAGCACGGTAGTTGATTATGGTTCTTAATAACATGAATCGCCCGTTAATCGTCGTCGCGTTTGCTTTTGTGGCATCAATCGCATTCAGCCAGGAACCGCCGTCGCCGTCCGACGGCCAGGCGTGGTTTGCACCACGATATCCAGTCGACCACGCAGCCAAGACGCAATTCTCAAACGACCCGGCTTTCGGTACGTTTGTCGAGGGTCGGTTTAACGGAATGCTGCCAGGGGGTGAGTATGTCGGCCCCTACGACGCGGCGACAGGGACGCATGTTTACGAATATGCTCGGACAACGATTGAGCGCCGGATAAAGTGGCGATACGTCCCGCTCTATTACTACGACTCGACGCTAAAGGCAGACGGAAGCAAATCCTACACGCTAAAGCTCGGCGGCTACGACCGTCGTTACCCCGACGGCGCCACCGCTCGGGAAGTGCAAAAATACTGGTACGACATGCCGCGACCGCCGGCGAAGTAGTTTTTACGATTGTTTGACGCGGCCACCGTCGGCCACAACTGTTCCACCACAACAGGGATTAAAGACGTGAAACTGTTAGAAATTGTCGCCGAATTTCATGGCGAGCGCAACCGATGGCCTGTCAACGACCCGGAGGCACCCGAAGATTTTACAATCATCGGTCAAGTTTTCGGCGATCGATCGAGCGAGGCCGAAATCGTCAACGCGGGACTAGATCCGAACGAGCCGTTCGCGGTCAAGGGCGTCGCGGGTGCCGACGATTTAGAATGCGGCGTCCATTACCGTTTTTTCGGATCGTGGACGACGTACTTCTCGAAGTATCACGGACGGAACGAGACGCAATTCACATTTCGTTCCTTTGTTACTCACGTACCGCGGGACAGCCAGGGTGTCGCAAATTATCTTGCCGCCCGTTCGAAGGGATGCGGAATCGGGCCTCGAAAAGCTCTTGATTTAGTCAAGACGTTTGGCGCTGACGACGTGTTAGCGATCTGCCGGGAGGAACCGCAAAAGATCGCCCTGGCAAGCGGAATAACCGAACAAAACGCGAACGAGATTGCGCGCCGACTGAAAGACTCGGCGGCGATCGAATCCGCTACCCTGGAAGTCGAGGAATTACTTCACGGCCGAAAATTCCCGCGATCGACCACCCGAAAAGCGATCAAATTGTGGGGCAATCGGGCCGCGGAAGCGATCGCCGAAAATCCGTATTATTTGATGCGATTCCGCGGAATCGGGTTCGGATTAGCCGACCAACTCTGGAAAGACCTCGGGAAAGACCTCGGCGACCCGCTACGGCAGGCCTTATGCGTCTGGTACGTCATGGCGGGGAACCAATCCGGCGACACATGGTATCACGTCGATCACGTCGTCCGACTTGCAGGAAAGCAGGTCGGCAGTCAGTTCGACCCTCGGGCCGCAATCATTCACGGCAAACAACTTGGGGCGTCGAATCCCGAAGCATACGGGGCGATCGCAACAACGCGGACAACCACCCCCGGCGGACCGATCGACTCGGCCGGGAAGTTTTTGTGGTTAGCTGAGGGGAAATACGCGGCGATCGAGGACAAGACCGCGAAACTACTTGCGGAAGCCGTCACCGAAAATCGATCACGAACATTCACGAAATACGAGGAAGCTAGCGAGACGGAATCGACCGTACTCGATTTCGCCCGCTGCCACCGGTGTTCTCGGCTCCTGACCGCTCCCGAAGTACACGTCTTCGGAAATCGGCCATACGGTCCAACCTGTATCGGCTACGTCGATCCGGCCGGCCAGCAGTCGGAGAAGATAACGCTCGGCGAATGGTGTGAGCGCAACCCGGAAATCAAAACGATCGTCTACCAGCAGCCGAAAGAGATCGTCCACT
>JBEIRZ010000481.1:0-3113 GCA_040375695.1 Planctomycetaceae bacterium | reverse complement strand
TCCGGTACGGCATGATCGTGGCACGGTGGTCCCCACCGTAATGCTGCAACCACGGCGGGGACCGCCGCACCACTATTGTTCTTCAGTCACGCCTGGCCGCAGGGCCACAGCAGATCGTCGGACGGTTGCGTCGCTTAAGGGATCATCGATTCAGTGCTTTATCCTGTTTGTTCACCGTATGTTGCCGTATGGCATGATCGTGGCACGGTGGTCCCCACCGTAATGCTGCAACCACGGCGGGGACCGCCGTACCACGATAATTTTTGAGTCACGTCTGGCCGCAGGGCCACAGCAGACTGTCGGACGGTTGCGTCGCTCAAGGGATCATCGCTTCAGTGCGTTATCCTGTTTGTTTCCCGTTTGTTGCCGTACGGCATGATCGTGGCACGGTGGTCCCCACCGTACTGCTGCAACCACGGCGGGGACCGCCGTACCACGATAATTTTTTAGTCACGCCTGGCCGCAGGGCCACAGCAGGCTGTCGGACGGTTTTCCCCCACCGATTTTCAACACTCCCCAGCCGGAGGGTGAAAGACTAAAGCTCCGGCACTTTTCCCCCCCTTTTGTCGATCGTTTTAACCAAAAGAACAGGGGCTTCGGCGGGCCATATCAGGCGGGTAGCTCTGATTTACGGATCTTCATAGCGAACCGAGAACGGTAAATTATGGATCGCTCTGTCCCAGATCGAGCCATGGCCGATGGCTTCGACATCTGGCAGCACGGGAAGGAACTAACGCGGGATAGGTTACATGGCAAAACAGGAATCGAGAGAACGCCGTTTGTTCGACGGTGCGAATGCGGCTGCAAAGGATGCCATGGGCTCGGTCGTCGAATTGGCCCGCCGCACCCGTACGCCCGTAATCATCTGTCGCAATGGGGCCATCGAACGTATCGCCCCTGAAACAATCGCAGTTCAAGAAGTGACCACAGAGCCGGTTTCGACTTCCGACGTTACCAAGGGGTGATGTGGGCGATATTTTTTGATCAGTTGTCTTTGAATGCCAAAGGCCAAGTGAGACGGAACTTGTCGATAACAAAGAGGTCTTGTTAGACAGATTCGGACGGACGTGGAAATTTGTCTTTAAGACAAGGATAAGGGAGCTGTTCGAGGTTTCTTAATCGAGAGAGGCTTATCGTCATCGCGACTTGCCATCCGTCCATGTGGGCAGCCCCGCGAATCGCCGGTTGATTGGCAATCACAGAACATCACTTCGGATCAATCTTCGACGGGCTAACGCTATATTCATCACTGTAAATTGGGCTATGCGCTGTAAGTGCTTGTGCGTGAAACCAAAAACCTACTTTCAGGTGTTTCGGCCCCTTATCACTTCCCCGGCCCATGCAGCTATGTCAATCACACGTGGAGTCGGCCGATGAGCATCAGATGGAAGCTAATTCACCCGGTGCCAACACGCTTACTGAGATCGATGGGGCGCCAAGTTGCCGTGTAGGACTGCGATCAAACCGCGATCCATCGCTAGCTTGAAAGGGGTGTCTTTAAACCCCCAACCGACCCCTGTTGAAACGTTTGCGAAGTTAGCGACATCGTTCGCTGGGGCGGGCGGGTTATTCGGGCGACCGTTAGCTGCGCGATGACATCATCTTCCTGCAGAACGATGTCAAATGGTCCAAGGTTTGCGATCTCAAGAACAATTTTTCCAGCCCACGACGAGTGAATCGTCGGTGCGGTTAAGTGAACAACAATACCGGCGCGAGCCCTAGTGCTTTTCCCATCGACAAAGCAGATCAGCTCTGCGCCGTCCGGAGGTGTTCCGGCTTTTTCTTTGGTTTGCCAAAGTAAGAACCCTCCTTTTCGAACGATGATCTGATTCATTCGTCTTTGGACGAGTTCCGCTGATTTCTCGTCGTACGGGGGTGCTTCCGCGAGGTAGCGAGTCGAGAATTTCGCAAGACTGTATTGGCCAATACGGAGCTCCGGTCGCTGCCGACCCGCCGCACGTTCGTCTTCAGAAAACTTACTGATATCCCAAATCTTGGCTTCCTCGATTTTATCAAGATGCAGATCAATAGAAGTCGCGTCGATTTTCTCCGGCTTCGGCTCGAAGATAAGTTTGCCGGATTCGATCGCTTCTCGGAGATCTACGTCTGACAAGTACATGCTTATCTCATCAAAAATTTACTGGTGAGACGAATGGCAGTCGGCAAAATCGAGGAGGTCTTTTGTCAGCACATGAATCATATCGCTGCTTGGGACCTCGGCTAACACACCGTCGTTTTCCTCCCGAACTTTACGGCAAGCGACAAAACCGCGGATCTTTTCACCGTAGCCTGGGGTGTCTTCGCCCAATGGCTTTCGATCATCTGTCCGTAGATACTCGACATTGGCAGTTCCGATCAACTTGCCGTTGTCAACGGAGATCTCAAAGGTGCGTTCGCTAGTGAATCCACCCCGCTCGATCTCACAGGGGATGAAGAAGACCTTATTGCTCATGCGCAAGCTCCTTTGGTTCTGCAATTCCATTTTAACTTAGGCCGAAGCTAGCCAAACCGACTCGATAGGATACATCCGACTACCTGTCAGATCAAGGCCGGGACACAGGGTGATCGAACTGTAGTCGCTGCGGCGCTGCGAGGTCACCTTTCGCCGTAAGGCCGACCAACGCCTCGCGCTCGTGGTATCGCCTACGACCCACTTTCGAATGTTGGCCGACTACACTTGAGCCCGCGAAGCGTGCCATACACCCCTTGTCCGTTCAACACGGCTTACCGGCTCCGAATGGGTAGGCATTGGCGACGCGCTCGATTTCGAACAGGCATGGTAAACGGGATTCGTCGCTTATTGCGATGCGACCACTCCATGATTACGAAACGGATTAATTCGACCGGCCCCGCGGTCCTCCGGCATTGGGCTGTCTCCCCACGGGCCGTGTCCTACAAAAGCGGCACGGCGCGAGCCGTCCGGTACAGTCCTCCCACTTTAGCGGTACGGCGCGAGCCGTCCGGTGACTCGGTCTGTTGACACACCGGTGGGCTCGCGCCCAGCCGCTAGGGTTGCCGAGCATTGGTATCGAAAACGCTTCACAGCGTTCTCCGGAGTGGCCGAATAAAACCCTCCAAGCACCGCTTAACCCTGGGTCGCTCCTCGATCGCAG
>JBEIRZ010000554.1:0-2414 GCA_040375695.1 Planctomycetaceae bacterium | reverse complement strand
CGCAGAGGCGGTTGGGGAGAGACCTGGGGGCCGCCGCGCCCGTCGGCGTGCCTCGTCAGCGGGTTGCGCCCTTGGCGGGGGACCTTCCCCGTCGCCAATTGCGGCTGAGCGCCTTTCTGTTGGTGGTCGGTGAGGGCCTTTTGCAGATCGCGCCACGCGGGGAGGGTCCCTTTGAACCAACCCAAGGCGATCGGCCAGTCCGCCGAGGCCTCGTCGGGGTTGGCCTTTAAACGATCGATCGCTTCGACGAGCTTCGGGTCGGGGCCGATGTTGCCGATCGTCGGTTCGGTCTGATCGCCCGACGTGATGGAGAGCCGCAACCGTCCCGCGATGTGCCGCTGGTTGGGGTGTTCGAATCGCATCGTCACGACGAGCTCGTCATCCGCGGCGATGTCGAACGGTTGCTCGGGATAGAAGACGGCGGCGGCGTCTTTGCCGATCTGGCCATCGACGGCCCAGCCGCTCGTCGGGTCATCATCGATCGACGCGGCGACCGACAACGACGAATCGTTCTGCTGGAAGGTCGCCTTGGCGGAGACGAGTTTGACCCGACGGGTCCGCTGTTCGATCGGCGCGTCTCCTGGCGAAACGATCTCGACGCGGAAATCGCCGAGCGCGAAATTCCCGTTATCGGCCCGGCCGGGGCCTTGGCGTGGGAACGATTCGTGGGTCAGCGTTTCGAGCCGGATCGCCTTGACCGCGGCTTGCGGCCGACGCGACTTAAGGGTGATCGTCTCTGTGGGGACCGCGGGGGTGGTGGCCAGGTACGAACCGTCCTCTTGCGGCAGGTAAGCCGAACCGCCGGTCGTCGCGATCTCGCCCGACAGCAATCCCCAATCTTGCGATCGGAGCGAACCGGTTTGGTACGTGAGGAGCCACTCGCGGAAGAGCCCAGGGAGTTGTTCGGATTCGAACGCGCGGAGCTGATCGGCGAGCTGGGTCGACTGGCGTTCGAATTCGAGGAGCCGCTCACGATTCCGCTCGGGTTCAAGATCGAATTGTTTTTCGGTCCGAATGGCGGTCGTGAAGCAGGCCGCCATGCGGTAATAATCGGACGCGGGGATCGGCGAAAACTTATGGTCGTGGCAACGGGCGCAGCCGGTCGACAAGCCGAGGAAGGCGACCCCGGTGGTCGCGACCATGTCATCCAATTCGTCGTAACGCGCCGATTCGAATTCGGTCTCGGTCAATTGGGTCGGGAACGCGCCGCCACCGAGGAAGCCGGTCGCCATCCAGGCCAAGGGGTTTTCGGGGTTCAGTTCGTCGCCGGCGAGTTGCCAGCGGACGAATTGGTCGTAAGGCATGTCGTCGTTGAAGGCGCGGATCAAAAAGTCGCGATAGTGGTAGGCGTTGGGTCGGTCATAGTCCTGTTCGTAACCGTGGCTTTCGGCGAAGCGTGCGACGTCCATCCAATGCCGGGCCCAGCGAGGGCCGTAATGGGGGCTGGCGAGGAGGTGGTCGATCAATTCGGCCCAGGCCTGTCGATCGATCCCGGCGGAGTCGTCGAAGGGTAAATCGTCGGCATCAGCGGGGCTCTTGCCCGACAACTTCGCGACCCATGTCCGCAGTTCCGCTTCGGTGGGGGGCAAGCCGAGGAGGTCGAACCAGGCGCGACGAACGAGGATCCGGGCGGGGGCATGCGGGTTGGGATGCAGCCCGACCCGTTTTTGCTCGGCGATCACAAAGCGATCGATCGGCGAGGCCGACCAACCGGTTTCGTCGGCGGGTGGGTTGTCAACGACGCTGAGCGGCGCGAAGGCCCAGAACGATCGCCCGGCTTCGATATCGATCGCGGCCTGCCGCGTGGCGGTGCCCGCCGCGTCCCGTGGGTCGGGGGCGCCGAGTTCGATCCACTTCACGAAATCGGCGATGACGGCATCCGGGAGTTTCCCTTTGGGAGGCATCTCGAACGATTCGTGCCGCAGGGAAGTGACCAGCAGGCTTTCGTCAGGCTTGCCCGGGACAACGGCCGGGCCGGTCTCGCCACCGGTGCGTGAAGCGTCGCGGGTATCGAGCATCAACCCGCCACGAAGCTTGCCGGTCTTCTGGGCGTCGACCGAATGGCAAGCGTAGCAGTGTTCGACCAGGGCCGGTCGGATCTTGTTTTCGAACAGCATCAACCCATCGCGCTGAGCAGCGCCGTTATCGGCGGCCGTGGCGGCGACGCCTTGAGGGTCGATCCCGTCCGGGTTGGCGGGGGGCTGTTGCCCAAAGGTCACACCTTGCCCAAAGGTCACACCGGCCGCGGTCATCAGCGACGCAGTGGCCCAAAGGAGCGGCCTGGCCACGCGTGCGGCCGGGGAGCTCGTTCGCAGCGATTGCAACAACATCATCGAAAATCTCATAAGCTTCTTCGCGACATTCATCGCGGCCGAAAAATCCTTATAGTAAGATTTTTGGCCGCCGCGAATTTT
>JBEIRZ010000242.1:0-6803 GCA_040375695.1 Planctomycetaceae bacterium | reverse complement strand
ACTTCTCATATTCCGATTCGTTGCCAAGCGCTACCGAAGCTACATAGAGGCACCGAAGCCCACACTCAATATCTTCATCCCCCGAAGCTGATGCACACAAAAAGATCCCCGCTGCACCGACAAGTATTACCGAGCCTAGCTTCAATAAATTCATCGGCACGGCTTTTATTGGCAAGCGGGTTATGAATAGCAATTAGTGTTCCACGCCTGTTATGCCATCAGCGATCAGGGGATGCAAAACCATCTCGGGAGATTGCTTCGCCGAGTTGTTTGAGTTGTTCGGGCAAAGGGACTGGCTTGGGCTTTCGGACTATGGTCGCGACACCCTTTCGGTAGGTGACCAATTCAGTCGCAGGGTTGATACCTAGTCGATCCTCTGAAAATACCTGCTTTTGAATTTGCAGGCGGGGAACGAAATTTGAGATCGTCAACTCGAATCGCGGCTCCGAAAAATCATATCCTGAAACGCGGCTAAACATTCGCAGATGCTTCGGATACCAAACGTCCGCTGACTTCGCCCACTGGTATTCAGCTCGATAGCGAGGTCCTTTCTCGTCCGTATGGACAACCGTCTGGATTAAACCGTCGTGATCAGTGGAAAATGTAGCTTCAAACTTTCCCGTCCCTTCCGAGTCGCGTAGTAACATCGTAACCGTGGATCCAGTCCGCTCCACGGAAACCGTCCGAGAGCCATAGTCCCATGTTTCGTCAGCTGTCAAAACTTCTCGAAGCGGAAACTCTAGGTTGTACGAGAACCAACTGGCCGCCGGAGTTACCAAAAAAACGCCGTCGTATGTTTTACACCGGTCGATCGCACGGAACGCCTTGTTACTAGATCGATGAAAATCGACAACCACTTTCGGTGTATCGAGCAACATGCCGGCGCGGTCTACCGCCGAGCCAGAGCCTCGGGAACTCTTCTGAATCTTGTAGTCATACAGAATATTACTGCCATCCCAAATGACGTGGGCGTCCAAAACATAAGTATTACCAGCGGACCGGTCAGTGGATTTGACATCCATTTCGCCAGCATTTGCCGCGCTGATCGCACCGGCATTTGATGCTACCACCGCCTCAAGCAGTGCTCGCTCGGCCACGCTAAGCTGTTCACCAAAGCCGGTGCTAGGCACCACCGTCATGGCAAACGCAACAAAAACGATGCCAGTACAAATCCTCAGCCACGCAAGTTGCACTGGCATGCATCCTCGCAATACCCTGAAGACGGAACTGATCATAACTGGCACCCTCAAGTTCACTTACACGCGACAAACGGTAAGCTGCGGAGTACTACATTTTGCATGACGAGCTGCTAGATAGAGAGTCGGGCAGAGTTACCGACGAACGAAGCAAGATGCGGGCTCGAGAAGAATCTCCTTCTATAACCTTTCACAAACCCGGGGGCAATTAAAATCTTAAAAAAGGTGGAAGTAAATAAATTGGCCGCACAATCGATGGCCCCAGACTCCGTTAAATAACACGTAGTGCGGCATCACTTTAGCGACCCTTTGCGAAGGGATTGAGTTGCACAGACCCCGCCAGACCTCTCCCGCTGGCGCCCGTTTCCATTCCGGTCGGCCAGTTCCCCTTTGGACCAAAAATCTCACCAGTCTCAAAGTCTCTTGACCCGCCGGTTATCACCCCGTTGGCTTCCCTATAGCAATTTGCAAGAGAGGTAGGTTCGCCTCCCAATAGCGGTCTGGCAAAAGCGAAATCTCTGAACCGCTAGGTTATGCGAGAGGTAGTCTGCCTAGTGTGGAGAATCGCAATTGTCGGCGTTTTGCGGAAGTAAGCGCCCCCACCAGCGGCAACCGCGCCCCGCATTTCGCGCCGTGTCGATGTGGTGACATTTTTGTACCGCGCCCTTCGACGAATATTGACAAACTTTCGCCAAATTCGGCCCCCATCAGCCCATCAGCCCGTCAGCCACGTGGCCCCCACACACGCCGCGATAGCCCCTCCGATGACGCCAGCATCGCGAGCAAGAAACCGATCCCCGATACCACCGCGATCATCCCGGCCGTTGTCGTGCTCGAATAACCGAACCACGCGGGAATCGTGATCGCTGCCCAATGCCCGATCACCGCCGCCGCGGCAGCCAACACGACGCTGACAATGACCATGTCCCGCAGCGATTTGGTCAATAGCCTCGCCGTCGCAGGGGGGACGATGAACATCGCCACCACAAGGATGTTCCCCACGCTCTCGAATGCGGCGACCGCCGTGACCGCGACCAACACCATCAATAGGTTCCGCAGCAACTTCGTCCGCAGCCCCAGCGTCTCCGACAAGATCGGGTCGAAAGCGGTCAGCCGCAGCTCCTTGAAAAAGAGCGTCACGAAAAGGAGGTTCACCAGCAACACCACCGACAACGTGATGACGACCCGCGGCACATCCCACCCGAAGATCGTGACCGTATCGAGCGGCGTCAATTCGATCGCGCCGTACAACACACAGCCGGGATCGAGATCAACCCGCTCGGCCCCCCGCACGATCAGCACCAACCCCAGCGCGAAGAGCGTCGTGAAGACGACCCCCATCGACGCCCCCTCGTCGACCTTTCCCGACTCGCGTAACCACTGGGTCAGAAGCGTGCACAGGACACCGACGACCGAAGCCCCGATGAACATCGGCAAGCTCTGTCGCGAACCGGTCACCAGGAACGCGACCGCCAACCCCGGCAGGATCGCGTGGCTGATCGCGTCGCCGATCAGGCTCTCTTTTCGCAACAGCAAAAAGTTCCCCAGCAGCGCCGCCGCTGCCGCACAGAGCGCCGCCGCTAAGGCGATCCAACCATCCAATTCCCACAGCCAATCGGTCGT
Source organism: Planctomycetaceae bacterium (assembly GCA_040375695.1). GTDB lineage: Bacteria > Planctomycetota > Planctomycetia > Pirellulales > Pirellulaceae > UBA6163. The sequence goes on along the minus strand of JBEIRZ010000242.1, from coordinate 3,984 downwards.
CGCGATCATCGGACGTTGCGCCTCCCCACGACCAGGCTGACCGCGAAGATCGCCGACGAGACCAAGACGATCGTCGGCCCCGAAGGGAGCCCCGCGAAGATCGCACTGATCAACGACCCACACAAACAACTGACCGCGCCGATCAACGCCGAGACCACGACCATCACCGCCACGCGATGCGTCCAAAACCTCGCCGCCGCGGCAGGGATGACAAGCAGCGCGATCACCAGGATCGCACCCACCGCTTGCAACCCGACGACGATCACCATCACGACCGCCGCCATCATCACCCCGTCGACCCGACCGATGCTCAGCCCCGTCGTCCGGGCATACTGCTCATCGAAACAGACCAACGACCATTCCTTGAGCATCAACCCGACCACCGCCAACGCCGGCAACGCCGCGGCGGCGATCCACCACGCGTCACGGGTCGTAATCGATGCCGTCTTCCCATAAACGAACGACTCCAACCCCGCGGCGTGCCCCCCCGATGTCTGCTGGATCACTCCTAAGATCACCAAACCGAGCCCAAAAAAGACGCTCAGCACGATCCCCATCGCCGCGTCCTCGTGCAACTTCGTCAATCGCCGGATCGCGACCAACACCATCGCCGCCACCGCGCCGCTGAGCACCGCGCCAACCATCAGCGTCGGCAAGGCCTTGCCGTCCCAACCCAACGATGTCGCGACCAAAAAGGCGATCCCGATCCCGGGCAACATCGCGTGGCTGAGCGCATCCCCCAGCAGCGCCCTGCGCCGCAGCAGCGTGAAGACGCCAACCGCGCCCGCCGCCAACCCCAACAGCGTCGTCGCCAACACCACCACCCGCGTGTTGTGATCCGACAACGTGAAGGTCCTGACGATCCCCTCCGCCTCCGCCAACAGCCGCGGTGATTCCCAACCCGAGCGCATCACGGCTTGGGGTCCCCCCAACCGATCTCACTGGCATGCCGCTCGATGAAGACGAGCCTCCCGCCATAGGCGGCCCGCAAGTGCGACCCGGTAAACGTCGCTTCGACCTCCCCGCTGGCGATAACCCTGCGGTTAAGGACCAGAACGCGATCGAAGTATTCCTTGACCGTCTGCAAATCGTGATGAACGACCAGCGCCGTCTTCCCCGCCGACCGGATCTCGCGAAGCGTCTGGATGATCGACTGCTCGGTGGCCGCATCGACCGCCGACAACGGCTCGTCCATCAAATAGAGATCGGCGTCCTGCGCGATCGCCCGCGCGAGAAAGACTCGCTGCTGCTGCCCGCCCGATAATTGGCTGATCTGGCGGTTTGCCAGCTCGCCGATCCCCATCCGCTGCAGCGCCTCGCGGGCGACCCGCAAGTGACGGCTGCGGACCTGCCTAAACCAACCGATCCGGTGGTACAAACCCATCGCCACGACATCGACCGCGCGAATCGGAAAGTCCCAATCGACACTCTCCCGCTGCGGCACATACGCGACCCGCGGCCGGACCGCGGCGTAATCCTGTCCGAAGAATCGAACGTCTCCCAACACCGTCGGCACGAGCCCCAAAACGGCCTTCAACAGCGTACTCTTGCCAGCCCCGTTGGGCCCGATCACCCCCACCAATGAACCCGCCGGAAAATCACACGTCACGTCGGTCAGCACCTCCTGACCCTGATACTCGACGCTCAGCCGCTCGATCGATAATGCCGATTCGCTCACGGCGACACCTCCGCCGACCCATCCACGCCATCGACCACCAGCAAACCGCGGAAGCCGCGCGGAGAAACCGCACCACCAAGCCCCTGCGCGATCCTGGTGAAATTGTGGTCCATCATCCCCATGTACGTCCCTTCATAACGGCCGACCGGGCCACACGCATCCGAAAAGAGCACCCCGCCGATCACCACCCGATGCCCCCGCGCCGCGGCCCCCTCGACCACCGCGTCCATCGTCTTCGTTGGCACACTGCTCTCCACAAAGACCGCACCGACCCCTCCCTCGACGATCCGATCGACGATCCGGTTGATCCGCGCCAACCCCGCCTCGGCATCGGTCGCCAAACCCTGGACCCCGATCGCCTCGATCCCATACGCGGTGGCGAAATGCCCGAAAGCCTCGTGCGACGTCACGAGCAATCGCTTTTCAACCGGGATCGATCCGATCACCCCAACGCCCCAGTGGTGCAGCGCGAGCAATTCGTCCCGATGCCGGACCGCGTTGGCCATGAACTCTTCCCGATGATCACCCGCCACCCCCGCCAAGACCTCCGCGATCCGCTCACACCCGCCCGCCCACAACGCGACGTCCATCCAGAGGTGCGGGTCGAATTCACCCCCTTCGCCAACCCCTTCGTGATCGCCGCCCACACCGGCGTTACTCTCAGCACCGCCTGTTACAGAACCACCAGCACGCGACCCCATCCGACGGGCCCACAACGTTTCTGCGATCGCCTCGACCGGCTTTCGCCGCGACATCTTCCGCAGCGCCTCGCTCAAGTTCCCTTCCAATTTCAACCCCGACGCGAAAATCACGTCGGCGGCAAATACCTTGCGGACGTCATCGCGGGTCACGCGGTAGAGGTGCGGGTCGACACCCGGCCCCATCAATTGCGTCACCCGCACACGCTCCCCCCCGACATTCCTGACCAAGTCGCCGACCATCCCGACCGTCGCCACGACATCGATCACCGAGGGATCGCCATCCGCTTGACTCGCCACCCCGCTCCCCGCACTCGTCTCTGCCGAGACCAATACCGCCGACCGCCCCGCCGAAGTCTCGCCACACCCCGGCAAGACGCAGGCACAAACGCAGGCAATGACCCAAGCCCCCATCACCACCGACCGCCATGCCGACGACACCGCCCCCGGCCTTCGCCGCGCGTCACCCGACCCCGCAAACGCTTCGCCTCTCACGCCTAACCCTTTGATTCGATGGCAGCCGCTACGATCGCAGGCCCGTTTCTGTTGGCCTTCTGGTCTGTTGGCCTTCTGGCGTTCATTGGGCCCTTACGCTCGCCCTCTAACGTTCACTGCCTTGCGGCCAAGCCCACGCGAACGCACGACACTAAACATTCGCCGCTAAACCCTCGCCGCCAAATCGTAGCCATGGCTACAAACCCAATTGTAGCATTAGCTACATCTCGAATTGTAGCTCGTGCTACAACTTCGCGACAGGGGCATTGGCGTCGGGCGGCCGGAAGCCCTATAATCGCCTTGCTTAATGGCCATTTACCCACCCTCGCAAGCGGGCACCGTCGCGTTGACAGCCTCACCGAAAACATCGCAGGTCTCCGTCCCTCACCGCCGGACGCGTCGCGACCATGCCAGCGAGACGGCGGAAGACTACGTCGAAGCGATCGCCCAGATCGTCAACGAACGGTCGGCCTGTCGCGTCGTCGACCTCGCCGGCCACTTCGCCGTTAGCCACGTCACGGTCAGCCGCATCCTCAGCCGCCTCGAATCGCTCGGGCTCGTCGAGACACAGCGTTACCAACCGGTCAAGCTAACCCGCCAAGGCCTGAAACTCGCGTCGCGATCCAAAGAACGCCACGACACCGTCTACGAATTCTTGATCGCGCTGGGCGTTTCTCCCAAGACGGCGGCGATCGATACCGAAGGGATCGAACACCACGTCAGCCCCGAAACGCTCCGCCGCCTGCGGGCCTTCACCCGACGCCGCGGCCAAGCCTAACCCGATCCACCCGCCCCGTCCCAATCAAGATCCGCCGCATCGACCACGCGTGCCCCCTCCTCGGAGACCGGCTCCTCCGCCCGCAAACGCTGCGCTAGCATCACTTCGCAAGTCGCATCCGACGGATCACCATCGCGACCTTTCAAACGACGTTCGAGCTCTTGCGGGTCGGCCCGACAGACCAAACAGGCGGACGGCACGCCAACCTCCCGCGCGAGCCTGATGAATGGCTCCCGCTGCCCCCGCCCCAAAAACGTCGCATCGACCACCACCCCAAACCCCGCCTCCAAAACGACGCGGGCCAGCTCCAGCAACTTCCCATACGTCCGCTCGTT
>JBEIRZ010000183.1:0-8859 GCA_040375695.1 Planctomycetaceae bacterium | reverse complement strand
GAAGATCACGGAAATGGGGAAAGGGGTTTGAGGCCACGGAAGATCACGGAAGATCACGGAAATGGGGAAAGGATGATCGGATGTTCGGGCCTGGCGTTTATTGGCGCGCGAGGGTTTCACGCAAAGACGCTAAGTTCGCAAAGGGGGACTGGCGCGCGTCGGGTTGGCCACGGAATGACACGGAAGATCACGGAAATGGGGAAAGGGGTTTGAGGCCACGGAAGATCACGGAAGATCACGGAAATGGGGAAAGGATGATCGAGTGTTCGGGCCTGGCGTTTATTGGCGCGCGAGGGTTTCACGCAAAGACGCCAAGCTCGCAAAGGGGGACTGGCGCGCGTCGGTTTTAACACGAAGACAGAAGGGCGCGAAGTTTAGGGGTGGGTGCGCGGTAATGATGATTGATTAATGGAAATTGAAAAACGCGGAATGAAGATCGCTGACATGATCAGCGTCATTAATCACACGCGAACGACCATCAATAAATCACGATCGATTGATCGACCTAAAAACCTTTTTACTACAGTTGTAGTCAATCTGATTCAATCCAATTGTCTCCCGAATTTTGCTGCCTTCGTCTCCGTGCCTCTGCGCCTCCGTGAGATCACCCGACGCGCGCCAAACTCCCTTTGCGTCTTAGCGTCTTTGCGAGAAACCCGGCCGCGCCATCCTCCCCACGTGATAGCCATTCGCGATATTCGCATGATTCGCGGGCACAGCAACGAGCGCCATCACCCGTCAACACCTTCGCACGCAATTGATTACTACATCTGTAGTCATCAATCGCTTCCCCACCACGATCTTCTCCCGTCCTCTTCGTGGCCTCGGTGTCCTTCGTGGTAAAACCCCCGCGCGCAAGCCCCCGATCACCCCTTTCCAATTCCGTGACCTTCCGTGTCGTTCCGTGGCCGCAAACATCGCCCCTTTCGTGTTGTTCGTGTATTTCGTGGTTAACCCTCGCGCGCCTAATCGCAATCAAGATCGGGATCGGGGTGGGGGGGGGGATTACCGGATCTTGGGGTCGGGGAGCTTGCTGCCGATCCCTTCATCGATCGGCATCCGGTCGGGGACGGCGTCGACGGCGACCATCAACGCTTCCATCTGGCCCCGCAATTTTTCGATCAGCGATTGGTGCTGGGGCGCCGCGATCAGGTTGGTCGTTTCTTGCGAGTCGGCCTGGAGGTCATAGAGCTCGGCCATGTGGCGATCGGGGCCGCCGTCGCCGTGCGGGTAGCGGATGTATTTGTAACGGTCGGTCCGGATGCCACGGACGTTGGGGGTGTAGGGGAATTGTTTTTCGTAGTTGTATTCATAGAACCACGATTCTCGCCACGGGGCGGGCTTCCCTTGCGCGACCCCACGCCAGCTTTTGCCGTGGGTTTTGGCCAGCGGCTGGGCGTCGCAGATGTCGAGGATCGAAGGGGCGAAATCGGTCGTTAAGACCTGCTGCGTGATGACTCGCGGTTGGTCGGGCGGGGTCAATCCGGGGTAGCGGACGATCAGCGGGACGCGGATCGAAGGTTCGTGCATCGTCCGTTTGTCGACCATGCCGTGTTCCCCGGACAGGATGCCGTTGTCAGCGGTGAAGATGATCAGGGTGTTATCGAGTTGGCCCGAGCGGGCGAGGAAGTCGTAGATCCGCGCGACCGAATCGTCGACCGAAAGGATCGTCCCCCAATAACCCCGCTCCATCCGCGCGAAGGCCTCGACCCCCGCGGGGGAACGGTCGGGCCAATTCTTGCGGTAATCGAAGAGCGGGCCGTAGATCCCGTGCCAGGTATCGAGCCGCTGGCGAAACCATTTCGGTTTGTCGTCCAACAAAGTCGCCGTCGCGGGGTAGCGGATCGCGACATCGTCAAAGGCGTGTTCGTACTTCGGTTCGGGGACGTAAAAACTGTGCGGCGCCTTGTGGCCGATCATCAACGCCCAGGGTTGGTTGACTTGAGCGGGCGTGTTCGTTTCGGTGGTTTGGCCGGAAGCTGGGGATTGGGCTTTGAGCCAATCGAGGGCGAGGTCGGTGACGACGGTGGTGTAGTACCCTGGGATGACTTTCCGCTCGCCGCCGTGGATGCGGAATTCGGTATCGAAGTATTTGCCTTGGCCGCGGTGGGTGACGAAGTGGTCGAAGCCGGGGCGGACATCATCGTTTTCTTCCCCCATGTGGTATTTGCCGAAGTAGGCGGTGCGGTAGCCGGCGGCTTGGAGCGCCTTGGGCCAGGTCGGCAAATCGACGGGGAATTCGGTGAAGTTGTTGGTGACGCCGTGGGTGTGGGCGTAGAGGCCGGAGAGGATCGTCGCGCGGCTGGGGGAACAGATCGAGGTGGTGCAGAAGGCGTTTTTGAAGTGGACACCTTCTTTGGCGAGCCGATCGATATGGGGCGTCTTGAGGTGCGGGTGTCCCGCGATCGACATCGCGTCGGCCCGCTGGTCATCGGTCAGGATGAAAAGCACGTTGGGGCGCGGGGGGTGGTCCGCGAGGGTGAGCTGTGCCCGAGTGAGGGCTAGCGTGAGGGCCAGCGTCATGAGTGAGACCACCAGAGTCAACGCGGCCGATCGGAAGTCGGTGTGGGGGTGGCGATCGGGGAGGGCGAGATCGGATCGGTGGCGAGGTGCCATGCGAAAGCTCCGGCGTCGAGGCGAGGGTGCGGACGGAGCGGAGAGTTTAGCGGCCGTGCTTGATCCGGTCACCCAACATGTTGTCGAGTTCCGGCTGGGCGTAGATCTTTTGGGCGGTCGCCATGAAGTCGTATTCGATACGCCGGAAGGTCACGGTCATTTCGGCGTCGTCGATGATCACGTAGCAGCTGCGGTTATCGTCATCGCGGGGTTGGCCGACGCTGCCGACATTGACCAGCACTTTTTGGCCGTCGAGCCGGTAGAAGTTGTCGCATTCGTCGGGCCGGATGAATTCGCACTGGGTGGTGAAGACTCCCGGGAGGTGGGTGTGCCCCATGAAGCAATACTTTTGGACGCGGGCGAAGAGGAGTTCCATCTTCGCCTGGTGGTAGATGTATTCCGGGAAGACGTATTCGTTGGTGGGGTCGCGTGGGGAGCCGTGGACGAAGAGCCAATCCCCTTCGGCGTGGGAGCGGGGGAGTTCGCCGAGGAAATCCCAGCGTCGGTTGATTTGGCTCACCCCGCCGGGCCCTTCGTCGAGCCGGTCGCGGGTCCAGTAAATCGCCCGCAGCGCGATCGGGTTGAACCCTTCGGGGTCGAACAGTGCCGCTTGGTCGTGGTTGCCGAGGATCGTCCATTTCGCCCGCTGGATCACCAAATCGAGGCATTCGCAGGGGTTGGGGCCGTAGCCGATGATATCGCCGAGGCAGACGATCTCTTGGATCCCTTTGCCGTCGATGTCCTTAAGGACCGCTTGCAACGCCTCCAAGTTGCCGTGAATATCACTGATGACGGCTCGTTTCACGGATCAACAACTCGGGACAAATGGACCTGACGAATGACACGGTTGACGATCCGGGAGCGTGGGCTCGGGGGGACGGCAGACCGCGACGGGGAGGAACGGACTGGGAAGTCTAGCTTCTTTTTTGCGGCACTGACACCCAAATCGGAGCCCCCTAAGGTGTAAAAATACCCGCAAGTTTTACGAAGGAAACAACTTGAGCGATTCTGACCCCTACCAACTGCGGGGCGTGGAGCCGAGGCACCATACCCCCGATCGAGGGGATGGCGAAGGTTTATTGGCGATCGAAACGAGCGGCCGGGAGGGTTCGATCGCCTTTTGGCCGCTGGGGGATCGGGACGGGGAGGGACTTTCGGGCGCGGGCCCGAGGTTGATCGAGTTGGAGCGGCAGCAGCGGACGGCGGCGACGCTCGCCCCGGCGATCGAGCGATTGATCCAGGAGTTGGGTGGTGAAACGGGGCGTTTTGCGGCGATCGCGGTCGCGGTCGGGCCGGGGTCCTTCACCGGTTTGCGGATCGGCGTGACGACGGCCAAGACGCTGGCGTATGCGATCGGGTGCCCGGTGATCGCCATCGACAGTTTGGCGGCGATGGCCGGGGGATGTTTTCGGATCAGGCCCGAGGCGACCGAGGTGATCGTGGCGCTGAATGCTTATCGCCAACAGCTCTTTGTCGCCCGCTGGAAGAAGGACAGTTGGTTAGCGGCACGGGACGGGGGGGCTCTGGCGGGGGCGTCGGAGGTTTGGCCGGTGGCGAAATGGCGGGAGGTCGTCGCGGACGAAGGGGCCCGGGGAGGGTTGATGATCGCGGGCGAGCCGGGGGTCGTTGGGGCGGGGTCCGATTTCGGGGACGCATTTAAAGTCGAGGATGGGGCTGAGGCGGGGATGGCGGGGCGTGTCGCGACGATCATCCCGTCGGCGCTGGATGTTGCGATGCTGGGGTCGCGACTGTTTGAAGCCGGGGAGTTCTTGTCGCCGCTGGCGGTGAACCCGAACTACCTGAGGGAGAGTGCGGCGGAAGAGAAACTGCGGTAATCTAACGCCGTTTGATCCCGCGCCCGTTTCGACCGGGACGTTTGTCCGAACGGGACGTGTGGCGGGACGATCCTTTTTTTCAATGAGCCACCTTTGCGACGAGAAGATTGATGGACAGCCGGTTGCCTGACCCCGCACGCCTTCGTGAGAGCGTGATCGCCGTACCCCCGCTGGCGGTAACCGCCGAGGGGGAATTGAACCGCGAAGAGAACGCGAAGATCATCCGCCACATCACGGGTGGGGGAGTTTCGCACCTGCTGTATGGCGGCAACGCGCTCTTTTATCACATCCGTCCTAGCCGTTATGCGCAAGCGTTGGCGATGCTGAGCGAATTGGCGGATGGCAAGACGAGCGTTTGTCCTTCGGTCGGTCCGGCCTATGGGTTGATGATGGACCAGATCGGGATGTTGGCCGATTTCGATTTCCCGACGGCGATGGTGTTGCCGCAAAAAGACATTGCCGATGACGCGGGGATCGCCAGCGGTATTCGCCGCGCGGCGGAGGCGTGGGGGCGGCCGTTGGTCGTCTACATCAAGTTCGACAGGTGGCTCAGCAAAGAGATGGTCCGGTCGCTGGAAGCCGACGGGGTGATCTCGTGGATCAAGTACGCGGTGGTGCGGCAAAACCCTGCGGACGACCGATACCTTCGCGAATTGCTGGAGGTTTTTCCGGCCCAGCGGATGATCAGCGGGATCGGTGAGCAGCCGGCGATCGAGCATCTGAACGGCTTCGGGCTGGGGGGTTTCACCAGCGGGTGCGTCTGTGTCCATCCGGGCCCGAGCCAGCGGATGTTGCGGGCGATTGATGCCGGCCGGATGGAGGAGGCGGAGCGGATCCGTCAGTTCTTCCTGCCGCTGGAAGATTTGCGGAACGAGATCAGCCCGATCCGGGTGTTGCACGAAGCGGTCGAGCTCGCTGGCGTGGCGAAGACGGGGCCGTTGATGCCGTTGGTCAGCCCGCTCGACGCGGCCTCGCGGACGCGGATCTCCGCGGCGCTGCGGCAGATGGCGGCCGACCCGATCGCCGCTTGACCGGTCCCTCTACTTCGATCTTTTTGTAGTGACCCTCACGTGCCGATCCCCGATCGATTGACGTTCGATTCCCCGGACCCGCGATGGCAGGTCCGCATCACCGATGACGGGACGCCGACGCTGGTCGATGTCGCGTCGGGGCAATCGATGCACAGCGGCTGCGGGGCGGGGGCGGAGACGCGGCATGTTTACCTCGAAGGGTCGGGGGTCGCGGGGCGGCTCGATCGGGGTGAGCCGACCGCGGTCCTGGAACTGGGCTTGGGGACGGGGTTGGGGTGGTTGATGACCGCAGACCGTGCGGCAGCCTCGAGGACACCGCTTCGGTATTTGGCGATCGAGACGGAGCTTGTCCCGGCGGCGGTGATCGAAGCGCTCGATTGGGGACGCTGGCTTGCCGATCCCGAGTTGGCCGCTGCCTATTGCCGCTGGTTGCGATCGGTCGCAGGGGAAATGTCAGCAAGGGGAGACGATCCGGATCGCCCGTTGTCGACGGCAGCCACACCGAGAGGCACCGAAATGGTGTCAGGCGCCGAAACGGTTTGTCCCATGTTGACATTCCGCTATCGGGAGTCGACGCTGCGGGTGTTGACCGTGGATGCCGCCGGGTGGTTGGCGGGGTTGGGGACGGCAGTGGCGGAAGAGCCCTTCGACGCGATCTATTTCGACCCCTATTCGCCGGAAGCTTCGCCGCGATTGTGGCGAGCGGAGGTCTTTGGTCAGATCCGCAGGGTGCTCGCCCCCCACGGGCAGCTCGTGACCTATTGCGTCAGCCGCGCGGTCCGTGACGCGATGGGCGAAGCCGGGTTGGCGGTGCGACGCGTCCCGGGCCCACCGGGCGGGAAGCGCGAGGTGCTGGTTGCCGGGCACGCGGCGGCAATGGCCATGGGGCAAAGTTGATCCATGGGCACGGGCTCAACGGGCATGATCACGAACATGCGTAAGAACCACAGCGACAACCGGTGAGGCGGAAGCGCGACCCGGTGTTAACGAACCGATAGTCTTTAAAAACCCTTCGAAGGAGAAACACGATGTCAAGCACGTCCAGTTCGCAGCGTCACATTGGCCCGATCATCGCCGACTCGGCGAGGCTGGGGCTGGGTTATGCGGAGAGGTTGCTTAAGGGGATCCCGGCCGACAAGTTCGCGCGGCTGGCGACGGCGGGTGACCAGGTGGTCCAGTCGAACCACCCGGCGTTCATTTATGGCCACTTGAGCCTTTACCCATGCCGGATCGTTAAGGACCTTGGGGGCGACGCGTCGTCGATCGAGCCGACCGAAGCGTACGTCAATTTATTCGACCACAAGGCTTCGTGCGTCGACGATCCCAACGGGGACATCTACCCGTCGATGGACGAGATCACCGAGAAGTACTTTGCGGCGCATCGGTTAGCGATCGAGACGCTGGAGACGGCGAGCGATTCGCAGTTCACCGTCGTCAACCCGAACGAGGCGATGCGAGGGAAATTCGGGACCGCCGGTTCGATGCACTGTTTCTATCTCGGCGGGCACGTGATGCTGCACATGGGCCAATTGAGCGCCTGGCGGCGGATGATCGGGCTCCCACCGGCTTGATGTTGCCTTCCGAATTCCCGCGGCGGTAGATACGCCGCGGCGTGCCGCTGGTGGAACAAGACTGATGGGCTGTGCCGAAACGAGACGGTTTCGGGGCGTGACGGCTCTGGTTCGTGATCAGTAGAGGATGGGCGTCGATTTGGCGATGCGACGCTGGGCCAGCGCCACGCGGTCGGGGACCAGGACCGCACCTAAGAACATCATCGCCAGCGTTGCGGTGTGGCTCAACCAATGTTCGCCGCTTTGGATCACCGTCCAGCAGGTGATCATGGTGACGGCGACGAGGACGCTGAGGAACCATCGCTGGGCGGCGACGGCCGCGGTCCCTACGAGCAATTTGCTGATCGTCAGCGCCACGACGCCGATGCATGGCAAGGCGAAGGTTTCGATCAGTTCGACCATCATGGAACTGCTGAACATTTTCTTGGCTCCTAGCCTTGAGGGACGTCTCGTCGGGCCCGCCGCAGGTTGATGTCGCAGATCCCCCACCCAGCGCTGCCCGCCAATCACGACCTTGTGGTCACCGGTTTGTGTCGCGGGTTCATGGTCACCAGCTTTGGCCGCGAAGAGGTGCAATTCTCGGGCCCTGACCTCGCGACACACGGGACTACCCGGGGTGTACCCGAAAATCCCCGGTCGGCGATAGGTCGAGACTTTAGGAAATCCGAACAGTATTTCCGTAATTATTTTGCCATGCCAGCGAAATTCGCTTGCGGCGGCCTAGCGAATCGGCAGAATGAAGACAGGCCTAAGGAATACCAGGATCCCTTTCAGTGCCGTTTAAGGTGACTTAATCTCGCCCTCCCGAACGGAGTTCTACGATGGTGGCATCGATACAAGCGGTCGCGGTGATCGATTTGGGAATGTGCGATCAGCCTGGGGAACGCTTGGCGTTGCGTTATGTGCAACGGAGTTTGAAGGGGCAGAGCTTGCTCCGGCGGATGGTGAGGCAGTTGCAAGAATCGCAGCTGGTGCAAAACCTCTGCATCTCGGGGGCGGCGATCCCCGATTCGATTGGGGGAGCGGGGATCCCGGGTACTGAGGTGTTGAATTTGCCGCAGAGCCATCTGATCGATCGGCTAGCGGCAGCGGCGGAGCGGAGCCAAGCGGAGTGGATCGTTTATGTCCGCGGGAATCGGCCGTTCGTCGATCCCGTTTTGGTCGATCGGCTACTGGCCGAGGCCCAGCAGCATGACGAATGCGATTACGTCGGCTTTTTTTCGAAGGCGGGCGGCTGGCGTCGGATGGCTCATTTGGGGTTGGCGGGTGAGGTCTGTCATGTCGATTCGTTGCGACGATTACGGCACATCGAACCCTTGACGCTCTTGGGTGACGACGAGTGCTTGGCGACGTTCTTCCAAGATGCGGAAGGGGTGTTTCAGATGCGGTTCATCGCGGTCCCGACGGAGCTCGATCGGAGCGATTTGCGCTTCGCGGTGGAGAGCGAAGACGATTGGGACGACATCCAATCGCTCGGCGATGCCTTGCCGGCGGATGAGATGCAGTGGCAGACGATCGCGATGCGGGTCCTGGCCAACGCCACGATGCGGGAGGGAATGGAAAGCCGAAACGGCGGCGATGTCACGGCCTGATCGCCAATCCGATTAGCGGCTTAGGCGCTAGCGGCCAGCCTTACCCAACCGCCGCGTAACGTCTGCGACGAGTTGGGATTTGGCGCGCGTCGTGGTTTACCACGAAGGACACCGAGGGCACGAAGGGTAGGCGGGGGGTGAGTGAGTAGAGCCAGTAAGTAGAAAGTAGAGCAAGGGGAAAAGGTAACACGAAAAGCGGACGCCTTGGCGCTTG
>JBEIRZ010000374.1:0-4417 GCA_040375695.1 Planctomycetaceae bacterium | reverse complement strand
GGAAGCTGGAGGCGCTGCGGGACGTAACCTTTCGGATGGCTGCCGGCGAGCGATTGGCGCTCTTGGGGCCGAACGGGGCGGGGAAGACGACGCTGATCCGCTGCATCGCGGGGCGAACGAAGCCGAATGAAGGGAGCATCGAGCTGTTCGGTGCGGCGTTGCCCCCGACGGGTGGTCGGGAGCGGTTGGGATGGGTCCCGCAAGACATCGCCGTTTATGCCGACCTTACGACTCGCGAAAACCTGACGGCCTTCGGGCGGTTTCACGGGTTGTCCGGGAAGGAGCTCACCCGGCGTGTCGATTGGGCGCTCGCTTGGACGGGATTAGAAGACCGCGCCGGCGATTTGGTCGGGGGTTTTTCTGGGGGGATGAAGCGTCGGGTCAACCTCGCGTGCGGGGTGATGCATGGGCCCGACGTGTTGCTACTGGACGAGCCGATGGTTGGGGTCGACCCGCAGAGCCGTCAGCGGATCTTCGAGATGCTCGATCAATTGCATGCGGCCGGGACATCGATCTTGTTGACGACGCATCATCTCGACGAGGCCGAGCAGCGCTGCGCCCGGATCGTGATCATCGATCACGGCAAGGTGATCGCGGAGGGTAGCCTCGACGAATTGATCCGCGGGACGATCGGGAGTTCGCGGCACGTGCAGCTCCGGTTGGACCGTCCGTTGGAAAGGGACTTGCCGCCGTGGGACGTCGGATCGCATCGAGGCACGCTCGGCGGTCCGCTGGGTGGCACTTTGGGCGGTTCGATGGCGGAGACTCGCGGGGCCGATCGGTATTGCTTGATGACGCGGGTGGATGATGTGGCGGGGCAACTGCCAGGCCTGCTAGAAAGCGTCAGGGCCGCGGGTTACGGCGTTTTGAATGTTGACGTTCACGCCCCGTCGCTGCACGATGTCTTTCTCCACCTGACCGGCCAGGAACTACGGGACTGACGCATGATCCCAACCGTAATGCTCGTCTGCCTCAGGCGATTGCTGCACAATCGCATCGAGCTTTTGCTCGCATTTGCGGTCCCGATCGCGTTCTTCAGCATCTTCGCATTGATCTTCGGCAGCGGCGTTGGCGGGACTCAGGACCCGAGCGTGAAGGTCGTGGGGGTGGACACGGTTCAAGACGCCCAGAGCGAGCTGGTGATGCGTGCGTTGCAAGAGACCCCTGGGTTGAAGTTTGTCGAAGGTTCTTATGGCGGTAGCGATGCCAAGGGGAAGGGCGACCGGGGCAAGGGGGATACGGTCAAGGGGGATACGGTCAAGGGGGATACGGTCAAGGGGGACGCTGCCAAGGGGGAAGGCGCGAGCGACGCCGAACCGAGGCTGGCGGCGATGATGACCAAGAGCGAAGCGACGGCGATGGTCCGTCGGGGGAATGCGACATTGGCGATCTTGATCCGCCGCGACGAGTCGGGCGAAATCGCCGCTGACCTGTTGAGCGACGCTTCGGACCAAGTTTCGCCCAAAGTCGTCTCGGCACTGGTGCAACAGGTCCTGGGGGCGATCCCCGGACCCGAAACGCTTCAGTCGCTAGGGCCGAATGAGACGCTTGGTGAAGGATTCGGTGATCGACTTACGGATGGATTCGCTGAGGGGCTGGGTGATCCGCTCGGTGACCGGCTGGCGGGGCGAGGTGTCGCCGAGGAATTGGGGGTTGTTCAGGCTTCTGGGTCCGAGCCAACATCGAGCGGCACGGGAGCAACATCTTCGCCGATCGGGTCTGCGGGTAACGGCGTCTCCGCGGGGCTTAGTTCGTCGCTTGCGAATGTTCCAGCCAAGCGGGTTGCGATCATCGATTTGTTAGGAGGCGAGAAGCGAAACCCGGTGGTGACGATGTATGCCGCGGGGATCGCCGTGATGTTCCTTTTGTTCGGCGCGACCAACGGCGGCGCGACGCTGTTAGAGGAGCGTGAGAACCAGACGTTGGATCGGTTGTTGACGACCGGTTTGACGATGGATCAGTTGCTGCTTGGGAAGTGGGGTTATTTGACGATGTTGGGGATCGCCCAGACGACGCTGATGTTCGTCTGGGGCCAGGTCGTTTTCGGGGTCGATCTCTGGGGGCACCTTGACGGGTTTTTGATCATCACCGTTGTGACGGCCGGGGCGGCGGCGGCTTTCGGTCTGATGCTCGCGACGTTGTGCAAGACGCGAGGCCAATTGAACGGGTTGTCTGTCGTCGTGGTGTTGACGATGAGCGCGCTGGGGGGATCGATGGTCCCGCGTTATGTGATGAACGAGTCGCTGCGAGATGCCGGGCTTTGGACGTTCAATGCTTGGGCGCTGGATGGGTATGACAAAGTTTTTTGGCGAGACTTGCCGGCGGGTGACTTGTGGCCGCAGATGGCGGTCTTGATGGGTTGCGGGGCCGTTTTCTTGATCACGGCCCGCGGCTTGGCGGTGAGGTGGGAAGCCGACTGATAGCCGCTGGCGTTTGCGAATCCCGGGCAGCTTCACGGCGTCTCTGCCCAGCGGGTAGATCTGGGAGACTACCGTTCCCTGTGCGGTCGGGCGATGCGTTACCACCGCGGGCGGGTCATCGTGTAAACTAGCGAGCCTGATTCTGTTTTTACTCGCATGGGATTCCGCAGGGGACTGGGTGTCGCGATGTCGAACTGTCGAAAGCTCTTTAGAAAGCCCGTTGAAAAGTCTTGGATGTTGCTGTTGGGTTTGGTTGGGTTCGTTTGGGGAGCTTCGGCATCGGCCGAGAATTGGCCGCAGTGGCGTGGGCCCCGAAACGACGGCACTTCGACACATGGCCCGATCCCGATCCGTTGGTCGGCGACAGAAAACGTCAAATGGAAGACGCCCTTGCCGGGCCAAGGGGGTGCGACCCCGATCGTATGGGGTGACCGGATTTTCTTGACGTCGGCAGATGGGGATGACTTGGTATTGATCAGCCTCAGCGCCGCGGACGGCAAGGAGCTTTGGCGGCAGAAGGTTACCGGCGGCAACCAAGACGCGCGGGCTGGCGAGGGGAATTCGGCATCGCCCTCCCCATCGACTGACGGCAAGCACGTTTGGGCCTTTTTCTCGACCGGGATCCTGGCCTGTTATGACTTTGGCGGCAAAGAGATTTGGAAGACTGACGTCAACGAACGCTTCGGAAAGATCGATATCCAGTTCGGGATGACATCGACCCCGGCCCTCGATGGCGATCATCTTTACCTGCAATTGATCCATGGACCGATGCGGCGTGGGGATGGTGTGCGGACTGGCAAGGTCGTGAAGCTCGACAAGCTCACCGGCAAGACGGTGTGGGAAGTCGACCGTGTCACCGACGCCGATTTCGAGTGCAAGCATTCGTACGCCTCTCCGTTCGTCTATGCCTCCGCGGGGCTCAAGTTTCTCGTCGTCCACGGGGCCGATTGCACGACGGCGCATGACCTTGGGGACGGGCACGAGTTGTGGCGGTTCGGCGGTTTGAACGGGCCGTCGGCGGTGAACACCGGACAGTACGACGGGACGTTCCGATTCGTCGCTTCGCCGGCCGTTGGTGACGGCGTCGTGATCATCCCCACGGCCAAGAAGGGCCCGACGGTGGCGCTCGGCATTGACGATTCGCTCCGCGGGAACATCGACGGCTCGTCGCCGCTGACCCGTTGGTTCATCCCGCAAACGCCAGACGTGGCGATCCCGGTGATCCACGACGGGCTCGTTTACTTGCTGCACAACGACGGCAAATTGCAGTGCGTCGACCTCGCGACGGGTAAAGAGTATTACTTCGAGCGGACGCATTCGTCGCAGCATCGGGTCAGCCCGTTGGTCGCCGATGGCAAGTTGTTTTTCTGTGGCAAGGATGGCGTTTGCACGATCGTCAAAGCGGGACGCAAGTTCGAAATCTTGGCCCAGAACGACCTTGGCGAACCGGTCACGGCGTCGCCGATCGTCGCCAACGGGACGCTTTACCTCCGTTCGTACGGGCATCTCTTCGCTTTCGAATGAGCCGCCCTGCCCTTCATCGTTTCCCTCCCACCAAATCCCACCTATTCATCCAGCCTCACCCCCTTCCCTTGGAGACCCTATTCATGAAGGTTCGTTACACGTCGTCGCGTCGCGATTTTCTCAAGACCGGCGTTGCGGCCTCTGCGGTGCTGGCCGCCCCTGCCATCGTGCGGGCCCAGACGAGCAAGCAAGAGCTGCACGTCGCTTGCATCGGTGTCAACGGCATGGGTTGGTCGGACCTGTCGCAGGTCGGCAAGCATGCCAAGGTGAAGTTCGTAGGCTTTTGTGACGTCGATTCGAACCGGTTCGACAAGGTCGATCAGGCCTTTCCGGGGACGAAGCATTTCGCCGATTACCGCGAGATGTTGACCGAGTTGGGCGATCGGGTCGACGCCGTCTTGGTCGCGACGCCGGATCACATGCACGCCCCGGCGGCGATGATGGCGATGTCGATGGGGAAACATTGCTATTGC
>JBEIRZ010000660.1:0-1468 GCA_040375695.1 Planctomycetaceae bacterium | reverse complement strand
TGCAGATGAAAGCGAAGTCGCGTCAGGATCGCCCGACGAGATGTCGCTCCCCCCGATCATCCCGTTGGCGACGCAAAACTTTCGCATCGCGTGGATGATCCCTGCCCTGCAACTGGCCCGTAACAGAATGTTACAAGACGGCGGCTGCGTTATACCAAATGTGAATCGCAACGAATCGGTCCCAGCGAATGGATCATCAAACTTTCATCGTTGCCGATCCCACGAAGTTCGGATCGATGGTAGTCTGGCTAAGCTCGGCAGCTTCGGGGAAAGTCGTTTCGCGTGGTGATGTTGCGAAATTCGTATCCCTGGGGCGGGGGTTGGGAACCGAGGTGAGTGATGACAAGTTTTCGTTATGCGAGGGGTTTCGCGAGCGGGTCGTAAGGGGGTCGCAAGCGGGTCGAAACGTACGATCAGCAGACCGACTGGGCGAATTAGGTTAGGTCGCGATCCGTCGGCCTGCTCGAAATGGGCCACATGGCAAGCGGTCAATCCGCCTTCGGGAGGCGGACGGCGTAGGGTGAAAAGCGGGGATCGGGTTCGGGGAAATCGGTGCTGATCAATTGCGCCCCGCTGGCGATGGCC
Source organism: Planctomycetaceae bacterium (assembly GCA_040375695.1). Taxonomy (GTDB): domain Bacteria; phylum Planctomycetota; class Planctomycetia; order Pirellulales; family Pirellulaceae; genus UBA6163. The sequence goes on along the minus strand of JBEIRZ010000660.1, from coordinate 883 downwards.
CGATCGCGTCGGCGGGTGTCATCGGTTCTTGCTTCGACGGTGCCGCTGTCGGATCGCGTGCGGACGAGGAAGCCGCGTTTAACGAGCTCACGGATCTCGTCGTAAGAACCGACGGGGTCGTTGCGTTTCATCCATGCCGCGGCGGGATGGGTCGGCGGTACGCTGACGAAGAGCAACCGTCCTGCCAGGATGTCGCTCTTAGCAAGATAAAGGTCGCGGAGGCGATCTTCGTTATCGAGCAAAAAGGCGACCTTGCCGCGATGCCGATCGACGTCTGGCCACCCGATGCCGTCAACGGCATCACGGAGCGTCGCATTTGCGTCGCGGACGTCGTCCGGGGTCAGGATCCGGTCGCGCGGGAAGGCCGCCTGAATTTCGCGTTCCATAGCGACAAAGCCCGGCTCGTCCCAAGCGATCGGCCGTGTCGTCGGCGAGAAGGAATCGCTCTTCAGTTCGAGCAGGAAAAAGATCGGCACGTGATCGCGACGCGAGTCGGACCAGGCACGGACTTCGCGCAGGGCATCGGCGAAGGTGTAGGTCGTGGTGCGAAAGTCGAAGTCGGGGCTGTGGAGGATCTTGATGCCTGGGCGGCGGAGTCGTCCTTGCGGGTCATGGGGCGGGACGTCGATTTGTTGCTGGCGGGCCATTTGCATCGCCAGCGGCTGGCTGAAGAGATTCCCTTCGTCATCGCGATAGAGATCGAGTTCGAAATGGCGACAACCGAGCGATTCCAATTGTTCGGTGAGGGGACGTTGTGAACAATCGATCGACTTCGCCTCGCCGGGTGCGAACAGCGACACGACCTTCATCGCGACCGGATCGGGGGCGAGGTGATACGAGTTGTGGGTGCCCAGCAGTTGCAGGGCATTGATCCGGCGTGGTG
>JBEIRZ010000420.1:0-3848 GCA_040375695.1 Planctomycetaceae bacterium | reverse complement strand
GGTTTGGGGTTTGGGGTTTGGGGTTTGGGGTTTGGGGTTTGGGGTTTGGGGTTTGGGGTTTGGGGTTTTAGCGTTCATCTCAACGCGTCGGGCTTGGCGGCGAACCGGGTGACGCGGCGCTGGTGGCGATAGTAGACTTCGAGGCACAGCGTCGCCATCGAGGTGGTGTAGACGCGGCCGCCGTAGCCGCCCCATTCGTCATCGGTCGGGAAGCTGCCGTCGGGGAGTTGGCGTTTGACGAGGTGGACCTTCATCGCCTCGTTCCAACTCTGCCACGCGTCGTCTTGCAGTTGGTGCAGCGCGAGTGAGGTGTAGTACCAACCGTAATAGTTGTCGCGGCCGATCCCGGGGAGTTGCCGCAGCAGATAATCTTCGGCTTCGCGGATCTCGCCCGGCGGGATCGATTCGCCGATCAGCAGCCTAGTCGCAAGGGCTTCGGCCGTCATCGTGCGGCTGGGGCCATCGCCAGGTCGGTAGCTCGCCAGACCGCCCCCTGCGCCGCCGCGGACCGAACGCAGGAAGCTGTCGATCCGATCGAACGCGCGATCGGGGACGCTCGCCCCGGCGGCGCGTCCCGCTTCGAGCACCATCGCTTGCCACCCGAGCTGGCTGAGGTCACCGGGGTCCCCCTTCGCGTAGCGCCAGCCGCCGGTGGTCGGGTGCTGGGTCGCGAGCGTGTAACCGACGGCGGCCTTCGCCGATGCGATCGCCGAGGGGTCTTGCGTCATCACCGCCGCTTCGCATATCGCCAGCGCCGCCATGCCGTGGCAATAGTTCGCCTCGAAGAGATCGGCCCGGCCGGCGAGCGACCCGTCGGGGCGTTGGTTGACGATCAGGTAGCTCAAACCACGCCTGACGTTGTCGGCATAGGGGCCTTCGCGGTGAGTGTTCCCGGAACCCAGGAGGCTGAGCAGGGCCAGACCCGTCAGCCCCGTCGTCGCGTTTTTGCCTGCCCCTTTGCGGTCGGTCCCCAGCGTCATCGTCTCGCGACCCGCGTTGCTAGCAATCGGATCCCAAGACCCGTCCGGGCGCTGGTCTTGGGCGAGGTATTGGAGTGCGGCGGCGACGGCGGCTTCGGTCGAATCGTCGCCGCCGTTTTGGTAGAGCGCGAGCCGTTTGTTGTCGCCGAAGCGGTTCGCGAAATCGCCGACCTCGAACCCGGGGACGGCGGCGGTGGGGACCGGCGAGGCGAGTTGCTCTTGGCCGGCGGCGACTGAAGTGTCACCTGTCACGACTTGGGGCATGCCGAGTGCGGGGTCGGTCGATGGTGATTCGTTGACCACCGCTTCAGGGGGCTCGGCGGGGGCTTGATTGGCCAGCGGCAGATCGGGCGTGTTCCCTTGCCAGTGTCGGATCACATCGCCGTAATCGGGGATCGCGAGGAACGATTCGATCGGGCTGAAGAATCGCGTTTGGGGAGCGGTGGTTTTCGCGGCGGTCGATTCGGGTGCTGGGGTGTCGGCCGGTTGTGCGGCGTCGCTTTCACGCTCGTTGTCGGGGATCGATTCGGGGCCTTCTCGAACCGGCAGCGGGGTGCTCGCGTCGTCGGGCTCGGGGGCCGAGGCGTCGGCGATCGGTTCGTCGGGCAGGAGCGTCGCCATCACCAGCGCGGCGCTGCCGGGGTCGTTGGCCGGTTTGCCCGATCGGTTGCCACCGCCGAGTTCTTTGAGTCGCGGGACGTAATAGATCAGCAGCCCATGGAGGGCGACGGAGAGGGCCAAGCAGACGGCGGCGGCACCGCGGCCGCTCCGCCTCGGTCGCTTGGCGAACCAGACGGTCAGCACCAACAGCGAGATCGCCGACAGCGCCACGCCGGTGGCGAGTCTCGGGTCGGCCCAGAACGAATCGGTCGGACGGAACATCGGTATCACGCGGGGGTTGCGGTCGGATCAGGGCCGCGGCTGGACGACGTGATCGGGGTGGTCATGGTTCGGAACGAGACGAAATAAAACGAAATCAAACGGAGCCCATCGGACCGGCGCAGGGTGAATCAGCGCCGGATCCCTCGGGGGGCGATCCCGAGTTGCTGGACGCCGGCCGAGCGGATCACTTGCAGGACATCGGAGACCTGTTGGAACGACGCGTTCCCTTCGCCGCGAACGGCGACCCGGACTTCGGGCGTTTGTTGCTTGGCGTACCGGAGCTGTTGGTCGAGCTGTTGCAGGGAGATCGGTTGGTTGTCGAGCAACAGCATGCCATTGCTAGCGATTTCGACGACGTATTCTTGGGGCGGCCTGGGGGCGGAGTTGTATTGGCCCGAGGCCTGCAGATTGACATCGATGTCGCTTTTGCTTTCGCCGAAGCGTGCCCCGACCATGAAAAAAATCACGAGCAGGAAGACGACATCGATCATCGGGGTCAGGTTGATCCCCACGTCTTCGGCGGGGCGGCGGATACGAGCCATGCGACGAACCTCCGTGGACTAGGCCGTCCTGCGAGTCTTTTTGCGGCCGGCCGATTCGAGCCCTTCGGCGCTGATGCAATCGATGACGCGTTGGCACAACCGATCGATCTCGACGAGGTAACGATCGGCCACCGACCCGAAGTAGACGTAGGCGAGGTAGGCCGGGATCGCCACGATCAGTCCCCCCGCGGTCGTGATCAGCGCGGTGCTGATGCCGCTGGAGAGGACGTCCGGTCCGCTTTGGGCCGCCTGGCTGAGCATTTCGAACGAATCGATCATCCCCAGGACGGTCCCCAATAGGCCGATCAGGGGGGCGACGTTGCTGATCGATTGGAAGACGCGCAGGTATTTGGTCAGGTGGTCGCTGACGCGGTCGCCGGCATCGACCACGGCCTGTTCGATCTCGAGCATCGGCCGGCCCCACCGTTTGACGGCGGCCTGGAAGACCTCGGCGACCGGGCAATCGAATTCTTCACAGATCCCTTGCGCCTCTTCGTAGCTCAATTGCCCATCCTCGACCATCTCGGTGAAGCGGCGGACAAACGGGCGTGGGATGACGCGGCCGCGGCGGAGGGCGAGGAGCCTTTCGAACGTCAGGCCGACGACAACGAGCGAGCAGATCCCCAGCGGCAGCATCAGCCACCCGCCGGCGAGGATCGTGTTGATTAGGCCCAGCGCGGTCCCATCGTCTTGTGAGCTGTCCGATCCCGCATCGGCGGATGTGGCTTCGGCCCCGGGGGCGCCAGGTTGACCCTGGTTTGGGAGGGGTTGGCCCTGGTTGGCAAACGGGGGCTGCGCGGCGATTTGGACCGGGCCAGCGCCACCATATTGGCCTTGCTGGGGGGCAGGGATCGACAACGGCTGCGAGGGGCGAAACGGCGTGTTCTGTGATCGGGCGGAATTGGCGAGCATCCCGCCGAGCGTGACGACGGCGATCGAAACGATGATCCGGGCCAAGCCGGCAATCGGGAAGCGTCGGGCCTGAACGCGCAGGGTATGGCGGTGAGTGGGCTGCAAGCGAGCCTTCGGCACCGCTCGAGCAGCTTGTGCAATCGTGTCGCTTGGGTCGGATGGGTGCGTCTTGGTCGACATCGCCGGTAAGCCTCGGTCAGGAAAATTCCTTGAGCATCGGAACTACCAGATCGGGCGGGTCAGCGTCCAGATGGGAAACGGGCTTGGGCCGCACGGGCTGAGTTGAAGCCGCACGGTGTGAGTTGAAGCCGCACGGGGGACTTAGGGTAAAAAGCCGCGGTTGCTTAGGGATTGAAATGATTTAGGGTTAGTAGGCTAGGCCGGGCGACCCGGGCCGTTTCACGGGAAACCGGAAACGGCTTTCAACTGGTCCAAGCCGCTCGCTTTAGAGGTCCGGCCGATCGATCGGAATGAGGATGTGGCTGGTTGTCGATCCAGTCTCGCTCGGACGTGGGAACCAGTCTTGCGATCG
>JBEIRZ010000632.1:0-1783 GCA_040375695.1 Planctomycetaceae bacterium | reverse complement strand
GCTGTAGCCCCCCATCGAAACGATCGTTTCTTGTTCGATCAGAGGCGAGGTGTAGACGAGGGCGTTGATCCCTTCGTGGGACCAGAGGAGTTTGCCGGTCGAGGGTTCGAAGCCGCAGACGCGGAAGGGGAAGCTGATCACCAACTGTTCTTGTCCCGCGAGTTGCCGGATGACGGGGGTGCTCCATGAGCCATAGAAATCGGCGCTTGCGAATTTGGCTTCGGCGGTCCCTTGGGTATTGATCGGTTCGTCGTGTTGCCAGACGGTTTCGCCGGTGTCGCAGCGGACGGCGATCAGGAACGAGCGTGGGCCTGGGCCGAAATTGAGGAAGCAGAGGTCGCCATGGATCACGGGAGACGAGCCATACCCCCAAATGTGTTTTTGGATCCCGAGGTCGCGGCGCCAAAGTTCGCGGCCGTCGAGATCATAGGCGAAGAGCCCTGCGGAGCCGTGCCAAACGATGACCCTTTTTCCGTCGGTTACCGGTGAGGCGGAGCAGAACGGGTTGGTGCCGTGGGTCGGGTCGGGCCCGGTCCAATCGGTTCCCTGTTGCCACAGCGTCTTGCCATCGGTGCGGTCGAGACAAAGGAGCGTCCTGCGGTTTTCGTTGGCGACCGGTTGGGTCACGAAGATGCGGTCGCCCCAGACGACCGGGGTCGAATTGCCCGCCTCGGGAAGTGGCGTTTTCCAAGCGACGTTGAGATCGACACCCCACTTCGTCGGCAACCCTTTGGCGGCGCTGATGCCATCCCCTCGCGGCCCGCGCCACTGCGCGAAATCTTCCCCATGGGCGATGGCCGGGAGGGTGAATGCGAAGAGTAACGGCAGGGTGAGGGCCGCTCGGCTGAGGGTGTCGATCACGTGATTCATGTTCATTCGCAGTTAAGGGATGGGCTGTCGTTGGGGAGGGGCTTGGGCGGGCGAAACTTCGAGTGTTCGATACGGTTAAGGATCGGGTAAACTGGGACCAATACCTATCGACCGAAAAAAGTCTTATTCCGAAGAGAGATCATGCACTGGCCATCGTTTGGGCGAAAGCTCGGGATCGTCTTGTTAGTTTTAATCGATGGCATGGCCGCAAGGGTGTGGGGTGGCGAAGCGAAGTTCGCGGGGATGCTCCCAGAGACGACGGCGATTTATGTCGAATTTGCCCCGGCCGAGACGTTGTTGTCGCATCCGCTGCGTGGGCGGGTCGAGGGTTCGGAACCGTTTCGGGCGTTCGTTTCTAGCCCGCAGGGGGGGCAGCTCCGCGCGGGGATTAACTTTGTCCAGTTCCTCGTTGGCGACACGATCGAAAACATCGCCAAGAAGTTGACCCATGGGGGGGCGTCGATCGCGGTCGACCGTCAGACGGAGGGGCTCGCGTTGATCGCCAAAGCCGAAAGTGCCCAATGGCTTGACGAGTATTTGAAAAAGTTGTTGAAGTTAGCGCGGGATAACGCGTCGGGGCGCGGGGCGCCTGATCCGATCGAGTCGATCGAGTATCGCGGGGTGACGGTGTGGAAGGCGAATCGCGCCGCGGCGGCTGCGATCGACGGGACATTGGTCGTTGTGAACAAGCCAGAGCTCGGTAAGGTGATTGTCGATCGGCTGCTTGACGGCGCCACGGGTGGGTTCGCCGCCAGCGACCCCTTCAAGTCGGCTTGGGCGATGCGCGGCGAAGCGGCGGATGGGGAACAGAACGCGGCCTGGGGTTATTTCGACGTCGAGGTGTTGCGTCAGGCGAACGTGCCGAAGGGGATTTATCGCGAGCCCAAGAATTCGTTCAACGCGGAGCTGATGT
>JBEIRZ010000267.1:0-6283 GCA_040375695.1 Planctomycetaceae bacterium | reverse complement strand
GAGCGACGCCGTTGCCCCGCCGATCATTTCGAAGTGATCGCCCGGGGGCGGGTTGCCGGCGACCGTCGCGTCTTGGACGCCACCGTTGAAGACGATCCCGTCCTGCGGCGTAAAAATCCCGCCGGTGGGCTGGGTCAGCAGAAACCGGTCATCACCTTCTTCGCCCAGAAAGTGGATCCCGGTGATCGACGTCAATCGGATCCCGTCGAGCACCACTTCGTTCGGCCCACCGACGTCGCGGGTGTATCGGGCCGTCGCGGAGGCCGGGCCGGTAACGACGATCTCGAGCGTGTCATCGCGCCCGGTGCCATTGATCCAAAGGTCGCCGCCGCCGAACAGCCCCGGCAGGCCTTGATACGCGCCGACATGCGGCGTCGAAGTGAACGAATCGGCGATGTATTCGGACGACCAATTCGTCGCCCGGCCGCCGAAACCGACCTGATACGGGTGCTGGGCCGGGTCGGTCGTCAAATTGAAATTCGGGTCGCCGAACAGGTTGTCGCCGCGATCATCGACGCGCGAGGTGTAGTCGACGTCGTTGCCGAAGAAGACGTTGTTCGAAACGACCGTCCCGGTCACGGCGTTGATCGCATACCCCTGCTTCATCGGCGGGGCTGCCGGCGGGGCCGCGGCCTGAAGGTAAAGGGTGATGTTCGTCCCGCCGTCACCCGCGGCGACCTGTGTCCCGACAGCGTCGTCCAAGTCCCAGAACGCGACGAGCCTCGAATCGCCTACGAGCGCCGATGTCCCGACGCCGCCATCACGGATGTCGGCCCGCTCGGTCGCGTTCAACACCCCGTCGAACCAGGCGATGTCGTCCATCATCCCGGCGAAGAAGCGTGTGTTGTCTTCGGGGTCGCGGCCGACGTTCATCAGGCCGTCGACGGTATCAACAATCCCGGTCCAGTTCAGGTCGGTCGGCGTCGACCCCGCGAGGTAACCCGATTCGACCCCGTCGAGATAGATCCGCATCTTGCCGCCGCCATCGGCGACCGGAAGCCCGTTGAAATCCCAAGTGACTTGGATGTTGGCCCACTTGTTCAACAGCCGTGCGCCGTCACTGCCGCTGCGGATGACGAAATCGGCGGGGGCGGTCGCGGTGCGGGCATAGACCTGACCGCTGCTGGTCGTCCGGTACTGGACCTCGAACCCGGCGTTTCCAGGCCCTTCGAAGAACTGGTTCCGCTTCGCCGTGTTGGTCGAATAAACCCAAAAATTCAAAGTCCCACGCTCGCCCACATCGAAGGACGAATCGCGAAAGGTGGCGAAATCGTCGACGCCGTCGAAGGCCAGCGCACCGCCGAATTTCCCTTGGTCGGTGCGGAAGACGGGGCCTGCCGGTTGGTAATGCGCGACCCCGTCGGTGGTGATGAACATCTCGATGCCGCGGACGTTATCGACGGCGACGTCACCCGAAGCCTGGTCAAAGTCCCAGTGTGCCAAAAGCCGCGTGTCGCTACCCAGCGAGGCGACGCCTTGGTTGATGATCTGCGTCAGGTCCGATGTCGACAACACGTCGTTGAAGAAGGCGACGTCATCCATCTTGCCGTCAAAATCACGCGCGATCGGGTTGCCGGGGTCGCGACCGATGTAAATCACCTTGTCGACCGTGTCGCGGATCGTCGTCCACGAGGTGATCGTGTTGGATAGCGTCGCGGCGACGCCGTTGACAAAGATCTTCCCTTCGTTGGTCGCCTTGTTCCAAGTGAACGCCAAGTGCGTCCAGACGTTCGGGGTCGACGGGATGACGCCAGTGACGGTTTGCACCAAGGTCGTCGTTTGCGTCCCCGGATAAAAATAGACGCGGGTCCCGTTGATTTGGAATTCGACCGCGCCGCCGGCGAGCATGTGGCGTTTGTTGGTGACGTCGAGGTTCACCCACAGGGCGTACGTCCCTTTCTCGCCCAAGTTGATATCGGGGCTTTTGAATTCGCCGAATTGGCCGTTACCCGTTAACTCGAGCGCCCCGCCAAAGACCCCTTGCCCGGGACGCCACAGCGGCCCCGCGGTCGGTTGCGGTCCGGTGTAATCGTACCCTTCGAAGATGTTGTCCTGGATCGTGATCGGCCCCGATCGGACCGAGTTCGGGTCGATAAAAACCCCCTGCGGGACGACTTGGTTGCCGGTCTGGTTGACCTCGCCCGATTCGTCGAAATGGAACGTGTTGTGAACGATCCGCAGCCCATCCGCCGTCGTCATGTGGGGCTGATAATTGGCGATCGACCAGAACTCTTCGCCCTGCGCATCAAAACTCCCCAGCGCCGTATTCTTGACCCCGATCCCGGAGACGAAGTAATTGAACGAGATCTCGCCACTGGTCGGAGCCCCGTACTCCATGTAGATCGGGCCCCACTTGTAATGGCTTTCCTCGAACGTGTTACGGCTGATCAACATCCGCTCGCCCGCACCCCGAATCGCCGAACGAAAATAGGTGCCGGTGAATCGGCTGTCGGTCAGCGTGAAGTCGTTGCGGCGGTGCAAATAGATCCCGACGCGAATGTCGTCCCCGTCGAATCGGATATCGTCAAACGTCGTCCGGTCGGCGGCCGTATCGAGCCACACCAAATACCCCGCGCCGAGGTTGGCCGTCGTCGTCGGCTGGTTCCATCCGGCAAAGGTCAGAGACGCGAATGTGACGTCGGCGGCGTTGACCTGCACCGTCCGGTCTTCTGTCCCCACCGTGACCTGGGCCGCACGCTTGAGGATCGTCTGGTCCTGGCCCGCGCCGATGATCGTCATCGAGCGGTCGATGTTCAGTTGCCCGTCATGGACGAAGGTCCCCGCGGCGACATGGATCGTGCTCGCGGCCGGCGCCACCGCGACGGCCCGCGCCAGGCTGCCGCTGCTGGCCGTGACGTAAAGCGACCCCGGTTCCCAAGTCACCAAGCCCGAAGTGGCGGCATCCAGCGCATGCGTGATCCGGTCTTCGGTCGCGAACCCTTGCGCCCGCGTCCCGGTCCCGATCGTGACCCCGTCCTGCTGGAGCAGGTTCCCTGAAGCGATCGATAACGCGGCCGAGGAATTCCAAACCAGCAATTGCCCCTCGCCGCGGGTGCTGATCACGTTGTTCCCCGCCGACAGGTTCAGGCTCCCACCCGCCTCCACCAAGATCGCCGCCCGGTTGAAGAGGTCCGATTCGAGTACCGTGACGCCATCGAGCGTCAGCGACCCGCCCGCTTGAACCAGGATCGTCGGGTCATCGGTCGAAACCTGGTACGTCACGCCGGTCACCGTCAACGTCCCCGATACCGTCAACGCCGGAGACGCCCCGACAAAGTTCACCCCACCGGCCGACCCGTCGATGATCAAATTGACCCCCACCGGGATGTCGAGCCTCAAGCCGTGATAAACCCCGTTTCCGAAAGGGGCCAAAACGGCGAGGATCGGGTCGGCACCCGGGAGCAACGGGTTCGCGGTCAACCACTGCGAAAAGGCGTCCGAAAAAGTTCCCGGATCTTCCCAATAGAACGCGACATTTGGGTCATTCGCCCATCCCGAGGCGGCCGGCTGTGACACCGGCTCGGAATTCTCGAACGACGCCGACCCCTGGTCACCCCCCCAATAGTTGGGGTCGTCCGGCAACAGCCCGGTGCTGCTGAGCAAGATCCGGTCTTCGAGCGTCGTGATGCCGAGCTGCGCTTCGAACGATTCACGCCGTTTTTTTCCGGCCGATCCCCGCTTCCGCTCGCCATCACGACGCGCTCCCCCGCCGCGCCCGAGCAATTCGGTCAGCCTGCGGATGATCGCCATGGGATTCGACTCATTCGTTTGAGTAGCGACGGGAAGGTAGCCAGAAGAGGGGGTAGACCGCTGGATGCTAACATTCTACCCACATCCATCAAGCGTTTCACCCAAATGCCCAGGAAATCAAGGAAACGAGGGGGCCAGCGGCGGACATCTTTCCCAAGTCCGTTTCAGCGTTTCTGATGTCGCGGTTATGCCGGCCCGGACCAAAAAAGTCGGTTTTCCCCGCGATACTGCCGATGGCCAAAAGGTCGCGCGGGTTCGTCGGCTCGAAGGGAATGTCACACCGCCGACGGGGAGCCTGTGCCGGACGAGGGAGAACGCCGTGTCGGAAAGATTCGCAGCGCGGTTGATGGCGGGATGGATTGCCGTCGTCGCGATCCCGTCGATCCTCGCCTCGATCGTTGTTCCGGCCCAAACCGCTACGGCCCAAATCGGCTCGGCGCAGAGCGATTCGCCCGAAAGCATCACCCAATCCCAAAAACCGTCGGAGACACCGATCCGATCCGCGGCCCCGATCGAATTCGCGATGATCGAGGAAGATGAGGTCCGATCGGCGTCGGACGAACCCGCAACCCTGCCGCTGCCGCGACGACTTCCCACCCCCCGAACGCCCTCCGGTCCTCAAACCTCGGACAGTGCCAAGCCCAGCCCGTTAGCCAAGCCCAGCCCGTTAGCCAAGCCCAGCCCGTTAGCCAAACCAAGCCCTTTAAAAGACATCGGGATACGTCCCGCCGACGGCAAACAAGCCGCCGATGGCCAAAAGCCAGCGAAAAAGGGGGACAATGACGACCGAAAGAAAGACCCAAAAGAGGACGACGAGGACGAGTCCCGTCGCGAGCGGATCGATGAAAAGCCGCTGCGGGAAGTATCGCTCGACATCCGACCCACAAAAGGGACCGTCCCCCCCAACGCCGCGGCCCAGTACTACCGCACCTCCGACGTGAGCCGTCATCCCCAAAACCGCGGCTGGGGGGATGAAATCTATCTGATGGAAACTCCCCGCTTCGCCCACAACCCGCTCTATTTCGAACAGCCTCTGCGGGAACGGGGCGGGATCGAAAAATACCCCCGGCTCGGCCCAGTCATCGCCGGGGGCCGATTCCTCTTCGACACGCTGAAACTCCCCTATCAGGCGACCGTCGACCCACACGAATCGCTGGTTCGCACCCCACCCCGTCACCACGTCGGCGACCCCCAAGCGTGGCGGCAACAACCGACCGGCACCCAGCTCAAAGGGATCGCCGTCCAAGCCGCCGCCTTCGCCGCGATGATCTGGATCATCCCCTGATCCCGAACCGTAAGCTCGACGCGTGATCCCGAAGTGTCTCGCCCGACGAGTCCCCTTTTCAACTTCTTGATCCGTCGATCCATGTTTTCCCTAATTCGATAACCGCCCAAAATATGACACGCGTCCCCTTTTAAACTTCTTGATCCGTCGATCATCCCCCGCCGATCCGCCGCGCATCGACCTGCCGCTTGTCCTCCCCTGACGGGTGCGTTCTGCTAAACTGATCGTTTGACCGGTCCCAACCTTCCCGCTGGATAACTGGATAAACGGACGATCCCATGAGCAACCTTTCGCCTACGAGCAGCCTGCCTCCCTCGCGAAGAGATTCGGTGCGGGGTTGCATCCCGAAGCAACCCCTCTGTTACGCCTGCGTCCTGCCGATGATCGCTTTGGCACTCCTTTCGGGATGCGACCAAGGCCCGCCCCCCATCGTGCCGCTGCCACCCCCGCCCGTCTCGCTCTCGCCCGGCGGTGGTCCCAGCGGTGGTGGCGGACCTGCCCCAACCACCCCCGCAGCGGCCGCGCCGGCCAAAGCGGCAGCCGATCAACCGGCCCCTAACCAACCAGCCCCTAACCAACCAGCACCTATCACCGATTCGAACCTCGCCCCCGGCAAGATCGAATTGCCCGCCGGGTTCGACCCCGCACTGGTTCCCGCCCAGCCAAAACCCGAAGGGGCCGCCCCCGCTCAGGACAGCAAAGAGGAAGCGGCCGATCCGATCCGATCCGGCAAAGGGCTCGAGCTCCCTCCCGCTGCCCCCAATTCTTCGCAGCTCAAAACCAAGCCTCCCTACCGCTTCGTCACCGCACCCGCCGCACCGCTGCAGGAAACGGCCAACGCCAAAAGCGTCGGCGTGACGCTGAAGGCCTCCGCTTGGCCCGAAATCGCCAAGGCCGTCGCGAAGACGGGCAAGGTCACCGTCGTCGACCTTTGGTCGCTGGCCTGCGAACCCTGCCTGAAGGAATTCCCAGGCCTGGTCAAACTCCACCGCGAACTGGGTGACAAAATCGCCTGTGCCTCGGTGAACCTCGACTTCGACGGCCGCAAGACCAAGCCCGCCGAATCGTATCGCCCCCGCGCCGAAGCCTTCCTCGCCTCGGTCAAGGCGACCTTCCCGAACTACCTCAGCACCACCGCCAGCGACGAAGTCTTCGGCGAAGTCGGTATCGATTCGATCCCCGCCGTGATGGTTTTCGATGCCAACGGCAAGCTGATCCGCACCTTCAGCGACGTCGGCGATGATGCCG
>JBEIRZ010000140.1:0-10812 GCA_040375695.1 Planctomycetaceae bacterium | reverse complement strand
TGCGAGAGCCATCGGAATTCGCCCGGTGCTATCACGAGTATCTGGGACGATTTGCCAATCGATTCCCCGGTGAGCTTAAGCTCGAAAGCTTGCCGTTGGATCAGGAACCGACAACGCTCTGGAACGCGATCGCCCAAGTAGCCCGCCGTCCGCTGGAGGCTGACAGGTCCCATGCAGCCGATGTTGGCGATCACAACTCGCTGCGGGTCACACGGGCGTTGCGCTGGCATCCCTTGCGTGCGGTACTCTTCCATTGGGTTTTGCGGCAGGCAAGAGATCGGATTCGAGATCGGGAGAACCTTCGCTTCGAAAGGACTCGTCTATTCGGCAAGGTGCGAAGCATTTTTACCGAGGTTGGCAAGAGGCTTTTCGAGCGGGACGCACTGGTGCATCCGCGGGACATTTTTTTTCTGGAGGTCGACGAGGTTTGGGGTTTTGTCGAGGGGACTTCGACTTGCAACGACCTGAAAAGCCTAGTCCGGGCAAGGCGGTCGGAGTATGAAAAACAATTGGCGGCCTTTCCACCGCCACGTCGGCTGGAAACTCGTGGTTGTGTGGCCCTCTCCACCTGGCGTCAGGCCTCGCTGTCGGTAGACGCCGGGGAGCAACGACAAGGACTCGGGTCATCACCTGGCATCGTACGTGGCACGGTTCGCGTCATCGACGATCCCAAAGGCAATCGGTTGCGAACAGGCGAAATCCTGGTGGCGATGCGGACCGATCCCGGTTGGGCGATGCTCTTCCCATCCGCTGCAGGGATCCTGGTCGAATGCGGTAGCCTGTTGTCGCATGCGGCTGTCGTCAGTCGTGAATTGGATATTCCGTCCGTCGTTTCGATTCCCGGTTTGACACGTTGGCTGCAGACCGGAGACTGCGTCGAGTTCGACGGAAGCACGGGGCTCGTTTCACGCGTAAAGGTTGCCTCGCCAGAGGTTGATGTAAAGGCATAGGATCCCATTCGTGTCCGGTAAGATTCCTAGACCGAGCCGTTTTTCTGGCATTCGCTATGCGCAATGTTGGGAGGATGCGGACGTACTCTTGGCAGGGTTACGAATCCGCCCCGGCGATGTGTGTCTCTCCATCACTTCCGCTGGCGACAATACGTTAGCCCTGCTGACGCAAGACCCAGCGCGGGTGATTGCGGTCGACCTCAACCCGGCACAGTCATTTTGTTTGGAGTTGCGAGTCGCGGCCTTTCGTATCCTTAATCATGCCGAGTTTTTAGAATTGATGGGTTCGACACCCAGCCATCAGCGGGCCGCGCTTTATGAGCGCTGCCGGCCGTTGCTTTCCGGTGCCGGTCAGCACTTTTGGGACGACTTGCGAGCGCAGATTCCGAGCGGTATTGGCGCTATCGGAAAACTCGAAAGTTACCTTGGTTTTTTCCGCAAGTACGTATTGTCCATGGCCCAGTCGGAGAATATTCGAAGGCAGTTGTTCGAATCACGTTCGGTCGATGAAAGGCAGCAATTTTATCAGCAGCATTGGGACACGTTGCGCTGGCGGCTCATCTTTCGGATATTTTTCTCGCGCAGGGTCATGGCGACGTTCGGTAGGGATCCTGCGAACTTTCGCTATGCCGCAGGAGGCATCGCCGAGCCTTTGCTTCAACGGGTGGCCCGTGCCCTGGTCGATAACGATCCGTCGCAAAACCCCTATCTTCAGTGGATGATTTGGGGCAGGCACACGACTGCCTTGCCCGTGGCTTGGCGCAAGGAAAATTTCGAAAGCATTCGCGGCAATTTGGATCGCTTAGAATGGCACTGCGAGTCACTCGAAGAATATCTCTCTCGCTCTGACGGACCGAATTTTGATGTGTTCAATTTGAGTAATATTTTTGAATATATGAGCCAAACGCGGTCTGATGAATTGATGGGGCAACTCGCATTGCGAGGGGAGTGTGGGGCGCGATTGCTTTACTGGAATCTGTTCGTCGCCCGATCTCGTCCCGAACGTCTACGCGACAGGCTCTGCTCCGAGGCCGCGTTGGCGGATGAGCTGCAGCTTGCCGACAAGGTCTTTTTCTACAATCGCCTAGTCATCGAGACGGTTGTTTCATGATCAATGGCGTAGTTGGCATCTTCTTCGTGCTTGGGGTTTTGGCCACGCTCGTTGTGATGCTATCGCACGCTGTCAGGCGGGACTGGTTTGGCCAGGAAACTTCACGAAAGACACTGCATATTGGCATGGGCCTACTGGCAACGGCATTCCCATGGATGTTTTCGGCGTTCTGGCCGATTGCGGTGTTGGCTGTGGTGGCTTCCGTCGGGTTGATGGTTTTGCGTACGCCCGGCTGGCAGGGATCGCTTGGACTTGTGTTGGGTGGTCGAGAGCGTTCCGGTTCGGGGATCATTTGCTTTTCGGCCGGCGTCGCTTGCGCTTTTGCGTTATTCCTTTGCGACCCACAGCGACAGGCCGTTGTGTATGTCGTTCCCGTTTTGACCATGGCGATCGCCGACGCCGTGGCGGCGTTAGTCGGTAGGCGGTACGGTCGCCATTGTTTCAATGCCGTGGGGGGCCGTAAATCGATCGAAGGGTCGATCGCATTTTTCGTCGCCGCATCTTGCTGTTGTCTACTACCGCTGCTGTGCATGCCAGAGCTTAGCTTGTCGAGGGTCATGACGATGACGCTGGTCCTTGCAACGACGCTGACGCTGGTCGAGGCCGTAGCCGGTTTTGGACTGGACACTCTTCTGCTGCCTGTTATCGGGCAGCTTGTGATGAGCCATTTGTATGAGTAGATTGTGGACGAAGTGGAGAGGGCCGCTCTGACGATTTGGTCGCGTGTCCGGTCGACGTAATCATCGACTTGTTTAACGCTGCGATCTATCCGGTTGGAATTTAACAAGAGATTTGCTTGATCGTAGTTTCCTGAAATAACGAGCACGTCTTGTTTCGCATCGATGAGCCAGAAACCCCTGACGAGATCGCTAAGTTTTGCTCGCTAGGCCCTTTGTCCCCTGCCGAATTGGGCTTAATCCCTGGCCGCGCCGCTGACAAATTGTTGCTCGCGTATGGGCCGTCTGGGAAGGCGATGGCGCGTTGTGGGCTATGGCACAAAGCAGGGCAAGTTCATGGGCGTGATTATGCCGCTTTGGGTTTTTATCACGCGGAGGATTTTGCGGCGGGGATTGCGATGCTCGAATTCGCCTGTCGGTTGCTGGGTGAGCGAGGCAGTGGGTGGTGCATCGGGCCACTGGATGGAAATACCTGGCGCGGTTATCGCTTGGTATCGGAAGCGATGTCCTTGCCGCCGTTTTTTCTTGAGCCGCATCATCCTGTTGAATGGGTGAAGCATTTCGAGGCCGCCGGATTTTGTCCGTTCGCGACCTATCATTCCAGCCTGGCCGAAGATCTCGATCAAATCGATGCACCCGCGGCAACTCATCAACAGGTTCGGGTTGCCCAAACGCTTGCGGGCATCACCATTCGTCCCTTTCGGCTTGAAGCCTACGAGCAAGAGTTGCGAAGGGTTTTCGAGCTTACGATGATCAGCTTTCGGCAGAATCTATTGTTCACCCCGATCGATTTCGCAGAGTTCTCGGCGATCTATGCACCGCTGCGACCTCGGGTCATACCGGAACTCTTTTTGCTGGCTGAACGAGCAGGGGCTCTGCTAGGATTCGTTTTTGCAATTCCGGATTATCGTCAACCGGCCAGGGGAGCAGCTTTGGATACGGTGGTGATCAAATCGCTAGCCGTGCATCCGGCCGCAACGCATGCGGGTTTGGGGTCGTACTTGGTGGACCAGTGCCATCTGGCAGCCGGTCGGCTTGGTTTTCGCCACGCCATTCATGCGATGATGCATGACGACAATTTATCGGTTCGCATCAGCCAACGCACGGCAAAAGTGATTCGTCGGTATGCCTTGTTCAGCCGCAAGTTGTTGTCGGCAGCCCCATGAATGTCGCGCAGCTTCTAATCGATAGGGCGATTGAGCTTTCCGATCACGCCGCGATCATCGATTCGTCGCGATGGTGGACGCGAACCACCACCTTTCAGCAGCTCGATCAGTCATCGGCGCGACTGGCCGGGATGCTGTTCCGGATGGGAATCGGGCCGGGTGATGGGGTCTTGGTGCTGCAGCCGATTTCCGTGGAACTCTATGCGGTCATGACGGCGCTCTTTCGGCTAGGGGCGGTCGCCATGTTCCTTGATCCGTCTTTGGGCCGGGCGCATGTCGAGCGGTGCTGTCAGCTTTGGCCGCCGCGGGGTTTGGTGGCGTCGCCCAAGGCCAACCTTTTAAGGCTGGTCTGCCCCTCGCTCAATCGTATTCCGGTGAAAGTTTCGATCGGCCGACCCGCTTTTGGGGCCGTGCCTTATGCGGAGCACTTGCGCGGCGATGCTCTGACGGATGTGGTGCAAGTCGAGCCGGCCTCGCCTGCGTTGTTGACGTTCACCAGTGGTGTCACCGGCCAACCGCGAGCGGCCGTCCGCTCGCACGGGATTTTGTTGGCGCAGCATTTGGCCCTATCGCGAATTTTCGAATTCGGGCCGCAAGACGTTTGCATGACCACGCTTCCGATCGTCGTCTTATCGCAGCTTGCCGCGGGGGCATCGGTGGTATTGCCTGACATGAATCTAAGGACTCCAAGCCGCATTTCGTGCAACAGGATCCTGCGACAACTCACGCGTACCCGAGCCAACAGCCTTGTCGGTCCGCCGTCATTTATCGATCGGGTGACTCGAGATCCTGTCGCGAGCATGCGGCCGCTTGGCGAACTGAAAAAGATTTTCACCGGCGGAGGTCCTGTCTATTCTGAGCTTGTCGACCAGGTTGGACGGGCGGCCCCAAACGCCCGGTTTACAGCGATCTATGGTTCGACCGAAGCCGAACCGATTGCCCATTACACCCGCCCTGATCGAACCGCCGAGATCGGATCTGAGGCGAGTCAGCATGATGGTCTATTGTTAGGCCAGCCTGTTGCCGAAATCCGCTTGCGAATCATCGAGGATCGTTACGCAAGCGCGTTCGGCGAATTGTCCGTTGAGGAGTTTCAACGCCTGGAGCAGCCCTGCGGGCAACCTGGTGAAATCGTCGTTTGCGGGCCGCATGTGATCAGGGGGTATCACCATGGCCTCGGCGATCAAGAAACGAAAATTAATGTTGAGGGCGACGTATGGCATCGAACCGGAGACGCGGGGTATCTCGATCATGAGGGAAAGCTTTGGTTGTTGGGACGCTGCTCGGCAGCCGCACGCGATCAACGCGGCACGCTTTACCCGTTGGCCATCGAAACGGTCGCGCGGAAGTTATGTGGCAACCGCGCTGTGGCGCTGCTGAGCCGAGCGGGGCAGCGATGGTTGGTGGTGGAATCCCCGAGGCGCGAAAGTTTTGAGCACCTGTTGGATCATCCGAAATTCGTACACGCCGGCATCGATCGCATTTATACGATCGCCAAGATACCGCTGGATCATCGCCACAATTCCAAAGTCGACTACCTAGCCCTGCGTATGCATCCGGAGCTGCTCGATCCAGAGTGAGGCAAGTTTCCGAAGGTGGTTTGAACGCCTCGGACCGAGGGGTCGTAAAATGGAACGGTCGTCAATCAAGCTTCGGATCGAATCTCGTTCAAGAGCAGCTCCCAGGAGTCGTTCGGCCTTTGGACTTGCGGATCGATCAAATTCGGTCCCAATTTGGCCACGCTTCCCGAGTCGATGACCCAGCCGTTTCGCCCCAATTCGAAAAACGACCCCCGTCCCGAATTGCGCTAGCCTAATTCCTAAGCGGTTAAGGCGTAACGATTTCGGTTCGGCTCGCGAGGCGTTCGCATCAGCTTGTATTGCTGAGGTCGTCGTTTTACTTCTCGTGGTCCATGTTGATTCTACCCGTCGCCTGTTGCGTTCCCGTCTCAGAAGGGATCGCCCGGGCCGGGGATGTTGCTCGCCGAATCGCGAGCGTTTTCATCGATCCGGCTCTGCAGATCTGCAGACCTGGAGATCAGTTCGGGATAGCGATTGCTGATCGACCGCAGCGTATCGCGGAGTCGTGTCGCGGACTCGGCACAGTTCGCGTCCGCGCGTCGGTAATCGGCGAAGTCTTGATTGAGTCGCCGGACCTCGTCTTGTTTTGCCCCCTGATCCTGGAGGATCATTACGATCTCGCCGATCATGAACGCCATCTTGAGATAGCCGCCACGGTCTCCGGGGATCGGACCGTCGTGCCGGATACCCGACCATGCGGATGCGAATTCATCGGTGTCTGGATCGATCATTGGGTCCTTATCGGGGCCATCCTCACCCGAGTCGGGATCGTCTTCGAGGCCGTAGTCGAATTCGCCGAATCCACCCTGTTCCAACTCCCATTCTTCGCGCGTCTCGCACATCGAGAAAGCGAACTCGCCATCCAACTCCAAATGATGTCCGTCGATACTCGTGAAGCCGATGCCGAACATGCCGTCGGCCATCATCGCGCAAATCGGGCAATCGCAGTCCAGGATGTGCTGTTTGGTTGGCACCGATTCGATACCCTCGATGGGAAGTCCCGACCCCCAGGGGACACGTCGCCGATCGCATGCGATGATGAAGTTCGGAGGTACGCCATCATCGAATGGTTTTGCCAGCCACTCTGTTTTGGCATCACGAAGAAACCCAACGAGTTGATTTTGTAGCAAATCCTTCGCTTCCGTTGTGAGCAAACGCTCATGGGATTGACACCAGTGCCAGCCGGATTCGATCAGTTCGCGGCAGAGGTCAAAGTACGTGCATAATTCTTGGCTTCCCATCGGCGCGGTATCGAAGCCCTCCCAATTTTCCGGCACGGCGACCAGCGGTTCGCCGTCTTCGCAACGGAGCCGCTGGCCCCACACGACCGAATCGACCCACCGCATCGCGCCGTGCAGTAATTGACGCGGCATGCGGCCATCCAAGTCTTCACGGGGCGTCATCAACCAGTCGCGATGCACCGCAATGGTGAAAGGACCAGCGGTACGTTTGCTTTCGATTTTACGGCATTTTTTCCCTGCGTCGCTCGTTGCGATATCGAGTATCCGCGACGCGATATCGAACAAGAAGGGTTCGCCATAGAGGATCTCTCGGCTCACGAGCGGCTTGGTAATCGGTGAGACGCGGGGTTGATTAACGCTTGTTATCGCGGCGTTTTCATGAAGTTCCCACCATGGGGGAAGATGGATGCTTACCGAACACCCGCGATCGTTATCCTCGTCGTCGGAGATCTTAAAATTTGTGTCCCGCCCGAACTCCGGGAACGCTCCGCCTGCGAGGATACGCTTGTGGTTAAAATCAATGACGATCCAAGCATCGGCATGGGAAAGGGTCGAAGCGACTGACGCTATTTCGCGATTCTTCAGCGGCAGCGTGCTAGGAAACTCGCAGACCGCTGGCGAACGATAACGAGGCCAAGCGCTGAGCGCCTCTTCCCATGTCGAAGGATCGTCCGAAATCAACGCGACGATTGTCAAAGCTGTATCGTTATCGATCGCGTCTGCGATCATGCATCGCGTGGTATCCAACACGACCAACGTCGATGAATCATTATCTTCGTGCATGGTCGAACCCCTTTTAAAATGACGAAGCCGAGACGAAAGCGAACAGTATTCCTTTGAATAGTATAGTGGTTGTTTGGATACTGTTGTCAAGCGTGTTACAAGGAGGCTTCGGGGCATCCAAAATCCGACATCCGATATTGGGCGGGGAGATCCCGGGGGCGTCGGAGCGAGCGCATGGGCGAAGCAAGAGGAGCACGAATTGACAACGTGCTGTGTCCCCGCCGTCTTGAGGAGCACGAATTGACAACGTGCTCTTTCCCCGCCGACTTGTCCCCGCCGTCCTGTACGGGGTCCCAGTTCCCGATCACACAACGGGGAGTCTAGCCCAAATCAAATTCGCACATTGACCCTCGCCGTCCCCTTTCCGGTTAGGGGTCGCTTTTTGGTTAAGGGGTCCCCTTTTTAATTAGGGGGTGGGGTCGAATTTGGCGAGGGAGCGGTCGAGGATGTCGAGGGCCATGTCGATGTGCGCCTCGGTGGTGATCACCGGCGGCGGGAGGAACCGCAACCGGGTGGGGTTGCTGCCACAGACGAACCCCAACAGCCCTTCGGCGAACATGGTGTCCATCAGCTTCTTGGCGTTCTCGGCGGAACCGTTGGCGGGGGTGAAGGCGATCATCATCGCTTCGCCGAAGGGACTGGAGATCTTTCCCGGGTGACGTTCGGCCAAGCGTGCCAGCCCCGCGGCGAAGTACTTGTGGCGCCGCATGTTCCAGCCGTCGTTGCCGAAGCAACCTTTGTCGTGCATCGCGTCGAGCGTCGCGATACCGATCGCGAACGAGCTCGTCGCGCCGGTGAAGGTTTGGCTCAGGATCGGCCCCTTGGGCTTGAACGATTCGCGGTAGAGCGTCGCGCAGACCTGGGTGATTTTGCCGAGGGTGACGATGTCGGCGAATTCTTGCAGCCCGAAGTGTTGGAAGGCGAAGGGGCGGCTGGTCCGCGAAAACGACTGGACCTCGTCGAAGATGATCGGGATCCCGGCCTCGCGGATCGGCTTGCAGAGGGCGGCGAAGAATTCGTGGCTGCCGGGGTAGTATCCCCCTTCGCCCGCGATCAGTTCGGCCCAGAAGGCGGCGTACCGACCGGGGTGCCTTGCCAGCAACCGCTTCAATTCGTTGACGGCCCAGCGGATCGAGCGTTTGGGGTTTTTGACGTCGAGCGCCGGGAGGTAATCGACCGGCAGCGCGAGCGGGATCCCTTGGCGATAATTCGGGCGGTCGGTGATCGCGGCCAGCGCGATCGATCGCCCCGCGAAGGCGTTGTCGAAGGCGAGGATCCGATCGGCGGGTTGGGCCTTGTGAAAGGCGAGCTTGAGGGCGTTTTCGTTGGCCATCGCCCCGCTGGTGCTGAGCATGCAATGCTTCAAGGGGGCCGCTTCGCACGACGCGATCGCGATCAATTTTTGGGCGAACCGGATGCTCAGCGGGTGTTGCTGCAGGTTCCCCTGCATCGGGACGTCGTCGATCGCCGCACCGAGCGCCGCATCGATCGTCCCGGGGTGGCTGTGGCCGCAGCCGTAGACGCCGATGCCGCCGATGAAGTCGAGTTTCACGCTGCCATCGGCAAGCTCGACCAACGGCCCATTCCCGAGCCCGGCGGAGAGGTAAGGCCAGAAGAGCGACCCGCCGCGAACCGCCAGGGCATCCGCTAGCAACCCTTCAAAACGCTTGGCCAAGTGCGGGTTGGCCGGGCGGACGCCGTCGATTTTCGCGGAATGGTCCGCGACGGCCTCCTGGATCAAGGCTTTGGCCCGGGCGATCCGGGGGTCCTGGCGAAGCGCCTCGGCTTGGGTCGCCGCGGCGGGTTCCGGGGGTTTGCTCATGAGCTTCGCGGGAATGCGGTAAAAGGGATCGGTCGTTCGATCCCCAAGATTAACTTCCCACGCCATTTTCCGCGACAGGGATCTTGGCGGTCCGCTTGCCCCCGAACCACCGCCGCGGCCAGCCAAAACCGGGTCGGCCAAAACCGGGCCAGCCAAAACCGGGCCAGCCCGTCAAACCCACCTGGACAACAGCCCCCGCCCCACTTCAGACTGTTGGCGAGACGTCTTGTTTCCTTGACGTCGGTCGGGTCGGTAAGATCGGTAGCGTCGGATCTGTAGGTTTGTTCGGGTCACTCGGGCTGCCGATTCGCCCACGCCGCAGTCCACGCGTTCTTACGTCGACCTGCATTTTTTCGTCCTTTTTAACCGCCACGCCTTTTCAACGAATACGCCGCTATGGGAAGAGCATTCGAAGTTCGCAAGGTGTCGATGGCCAAGACGGCCGGTCAGAAATCGAAGCTGTATTCCAAGTACGGCCGCCAAATTTACATGGCCGCCAAAGGGGGCGTCCCCGACCCCGACGCGAATGCGGCGCTGCGGAGCATCATCGACAAGGCCAAACGCGAACAGGTCCCCGCCCACGTCATCGAAAAGGCGATCGACAAGGCCCGTGGCGCAGGGGCTGAGGATTACGTCTCGGCACGTTACGAAGGTTTCGGCCCCGGCGGCTGCTCCGTGATCATCGAATGCCTCACGGACAACAACAACCGCACGATTACCGACGTCCGGAATTGCTTCACCAAGACGAATTCGAAGATGGGGACCCCCGGTTCGGTCGCCCATATGTTCGACCACCTCGCCGTCTTTTCCTTCAAAGGGAGCAACCCCGACGTCGTGCTCGAAGCGATGCTCGGTGCCGAAGTCGACGTGAACGACGTCGAATGCGAGAACGGCCAGATCACGATCCTTGCCCCCGCCACCGAATTCGCCAAGGCGAAACAGGCCCTCGCCGAATCGTTCCCCAAGGTCGAGCTCGAAGTCGAAGAGACGACGTTCCTCCCGCAGGCCAAGAGCGAAATCGATCCGGACGACGTCGCGATGTTCGAAAAATTCATGGGGATGCTGAACGAATGCGATGACGTTCAGGAGGTTTACCACAACGCCACCCTCCCGGCCTGACCTGCGCCGGGCGCGGCGGTGCCAGACCCGATGGTGCCAGACCCGATGCTGACTGGTGCGATCGTGCCAGGCCGTCCCGCGGCGATCAGGTCGATCCTCGAACAACCCCCGGTCGGAAGCCGCTATCAACAAATCGCCGATGACGCCATTCGCCAAAGCGCCGCTGGAAAAGGACGAGTACGTCGAACAGGCCTACCTCTACGGCCTGCTCGAAGAGCGGGCCGTTAGCCAAGTCCCGATCCAAGAGCTGCTCGAACAGGTCCGGTTCGAAATCGCCGCCAACACCCGGCTTCCGATGGCGGTCGATTTCCTGTTGACCGAGCTCAAGCATTCCGGGGTCATGCATTCGGCGATGCAGCGGCT
>JBEIRZ010000449.1:0-3515 GCA_040375695.1 Planctomycetaceae bacterium | reverse complement strand
TAGGCGACCGACGGCACCCCCGCCATCGATCATGTCGACGTCTAAGTCGAGGCGCCCTAACGGACCAACCCGCCGATTACCTCCTAGTCCGCCGGCGTCCCCAACAAAGGGGTCAGGCCTCTTTGTGCGTTAAAGAGGCCTGACCCCTTTGTTGCGGGTAGGCGATTCGTGGCTGATGGAGGCCATGTCACGAAGGGATCGGATGATCTAAAATTTGGGATCGTCATTCGGTTTTACTCTCATGACCAAAGGGCCTCTCGATGCGGTTGAACTGCTTTTTCGTCGTTGTCGTAACAACGTTGATTCTGGTCGGTTGGGGCGCCGCGGTGCCTATCTCGTCGGCGGAAGAAAAGGCGGCGGCGGCGGCGGCGCCAAAGCTGTCAGACGACGAGATTCGCAAGAACCTGATCGGCTCTTGGCGGATCGTGTCGGCATCGTTCGGCGGGGTGGTGAGCGAGCTGCACAAGAATTCGATCACGATCAAGCACGTCACCCCGGTCCATCTGATTTGGATCGGGTATCAGCCTGACGACCGGAAGATTTTCCGATCGGCCGGCGGGAGCTGGAAGGTCGCCGAAGGCAAGTACATCGAAACGATGCGGTACGGCCTGGCCGACAAATTCAAAGAGACGACGTTTGGCAAGGACTTCGCGTTCGATTGCCGTTTCGAAGGGGACTTATGGATCCAAAGTGCGATGTTGCCCAATGGGTCGGAGATGATCGAAACGTGGCAGCGGATCAAGCCCGACGAAGACGTCGCCCAGCGTCCCGCAGACGCCAACCCGTGACTTAAACCCCGATTAGGGGTCGTACCCGGGATTCGGGATTCGTGCCTGAGGCACCAGGCCATGGCATTCTTGTTTATGCGGCGAACCTGTGGACTATAGTAAATAATTGCGGACGTGGTGCCGCTGCCGGATCGCGATTGCCCCATTTTGGTAGCCCGACGAGTCAGCGAGCGGCGCGTGAGGGATGTGTCACATGACCCGCCTTGCATCATCCTCCGGGCTGAACGACGCGCCAGCGAGTGACCGATACTATCGCGGCAAATGTTGCATGCAGACTAGGGAGCAGGACCTGGTGGAGGTACGCCGGCCCGTCGTGGAAGGGACAATGGAGCGCAGACGGAACTGCTTGGGCAGAAAAATGGTTGGGCAAGAGGACCCGTTGCGGTCTTTTGGTTGGGGATGGACGCGTTTTGATGTTTCGTCCTGATCGCGTAGACTTTTCCCGGAATACAGGGCGTTTTTTCTGTTGGAAACATGATGCACCCAAACGGCGAGGACATGGACGAGCGGCAGGATTGGGAGACGCTCGACTCGACTCGCGATGTCGATTCCGATGCGATTTGGGATCCGATCTATCGGCTGCGGCATTTGGGGACCCGGAGCGTTCTCGATCGGGCACTCGATTGGTGCCAAGATTCCGATCCCTATCGCCGAGCGGTCGGCGCGTTGATCCTCGCCCAGTTGGGCGAAGATGGTCGAGGGTACCCGGACGAGTCGGTCGCGATGATCCGGTCGATGATCGCCAGCGAGCGTGACCAGGAGGTGATCACGTCGCTGATCAGCGCCGTTCATTTTCGGGGCATGGCCGATGTGTTGCCGTGGCTGTTGTCGCTCGCGGGGCACCCGTCCGAGGACGTCCGTTGGCGAGTGGCGTGGGCGCTGCCGATCGATGATGGGCGTGACGGTGCGGTCGATCGGGAGACGATCGAGACGTTGATCCGGTTGGCCGGCGACCCGGAGCCGCGGGTGCGAGATTGGGCGACCTTTTCGCTGGGGATGACCGATGCGGATTCGGCGGAGATCCGCCAGGTGTTGCTCGATCGTTTGGCCGATAGCGATTTTGACACGCGCGGCGAAGCGGCGGTCGGGTTGGCTAAACGGAAAGAGCCGCGAGGGATCGGTGGGCTTGCCGATTGCCTGATGTCGGACCGGGTGGGTGAGCTGTACGTCGAGGCGGCGGAGCTGTACGCCGATCCGCAGTTGAAAGGTGCTTTGGTCGCGCTCAAGCGATGGTGGGACGTTAACCCCGAACTGCTCGATCGGGCGATCGCCGCCTGTTCGTGAGCCTGTGCGTGAGCCTATTCATTAGCCTGTGCGTTAACGTGTGGCGAACGGATTTCCGAAGCGGCGTCTTCACGCGGATGACGTCGTCTTGATCACGCATGGCGGGGGCAGCGACTTGATCCGACGAGCTTGGTCGACGGCCGGATTAGGGTTGGTTGGAGTTTGCGGTTTCGGCGGTATCGAGGGTGCGGGTGCAATCGACGAGTAGCCAGCAGCAACCGCTGACGAGGTACATCCCGGCTAGCAGCATGAAGAGCGGTTGCCAATCGGTGACGGCGGTCGCTTGGCCGTCGACGTAGGCGGTGCGGGTGAAGCGATCGAGGATCATGCCGAAGATCAGCGGCATCGTGACGCCGCCGGTCGTCCCTGCGGTGTTGATGATGCTGAAGACGGTGGCGCTGAATCGGCCCCCCAGGTCGGTGCATGTCCCCCAGGTTGTCGGTTGGCTCCAATCGCTAAAGAATTTCGCGATCAGCAGGCAGAGCCCGGCGGCTTGACCGGTCGTTTGCTGGGTCACCAGCAGCAGCATCAGGCAGCCGATGATTTTGCCGACGCAGCCGACGCCGCTCCGCGACCAGCGGCGGTTTCCGGTCAGCCGGATCATGCGGTCGTTCAAAAAGCCGCCGACGATGCCACCCAGGGCGCCGCCCCACAGCGGCATGCTGGCGACCAACCCCATCTCCGCGTCGCTCATCCCCCGCGCTTCGAGGAAATACTTGCCGAGCAACCCGACGAAGGCGACGTCCGAACCGGCGTCCATGAATTGTTGAACCACGAAGAACCGCATGCTGCGGTTGCGAAAGACTTTGCTAGGCGACAAGTGGGTCGGCGCCTCCGATGCGGCGAGTGCTGCTTGCGACACCGAGCCGGCTTCGATCAGTGCAAGTTCGGCCTCGTTCACCCCGGGGTGGTCGCGGGGGGTATTTCGAAAGACGAGCCAGAAGAGGGCCGCGTAGAGGATCCCGATCAGCCCCAGGACCGTCACGGCCGTTTGCCAACCGAGTCCGAGGGTCCCCATCAACAGCGTGCCGACGATGATCGGTGACATCGCCCCGCCGCTGCGGCCGGAAGTCGTTGCGACCCACCCTTGCAGCATCGTCCGCTGGCCGACGGGGAACCATTGCCGCGAGACTTTGGTCAGCGCCGGGTAGCAGCCGGCTTGTGCGGCGCCGAAGACGAGGCGGCAGACCCCCAGCAACGCGATGTTTGTCGTGTGTGCGATCGCGGTCACGGCGATCGACCAGGCGAGCATCAGGAAGCTGAGGTAGCGGTGGGGGCCGAAGCGGTCGATGATCACGCCGCTGGGGATTTGGCCGGCGGCGTAGGTGTACTCACATAGCGACCAGAGGAGCGCGCTTTGGGTGATGGAGAATGCGAATTCGGATTGCACTCTCCGGCCGACGACGTTCCAACGTGAGCGCTGCAAGTAGAGCACAAACGAGT
>JBEIRZ010000104.1:0-13523 GCA_040375695.1 Planctomycetaceae bacterium | reverse complement strand
CGATTCGGGGGTCGGGATCGGCTTGCCAGCCTCACCGGCGACCACGGCCGCTTCGAGGTCGCGGATCAATTGGTCATTGATATTTTTGACCAACATCTCACGGGTCTGCGCGAACATCTGGTTGATCCTCGCCTGTTCGCCGGGGTTGCGGCCTTCGAATTGAACCAGCTTGCGTCCCATGTCATCTGCGATCTTCTCGTAGGTCGGCTCGTTGCGAAGCAGGTCCAACAGCCCGCGTGCCTCGGCCGCCTTCCCCTGTTCGAGCCGTTTGCGGATCCGCGCGGCGAAGAGCTGCCGGATCGCTACCAAATCGATAATCGCCTTCTGGGTCCCACGGATGTAGGCCTCTGCCCGCAAACGCTGGTCATCACCGATCAGGTCGGCGACCTCGAGCTCCGATTGCCCCGGGATCACCGGTAATTTTGCGAGGACCGCGCCGCCGTTTTTGACGTAGAGCAACCGCAGGGGAAAACTTCCCTTCTCGATCCGGATCCGGCCGTCCCAATCGGCCCTCCCGACGAACGTCATCTCTTTCGAATCGATCGCCCGCTCATAAAACTCATAACCGACCAGCGGCGAATCGGGGTCGCGCTGCGCGTGCAACCGGATCACGGTCGCATCGCCGATCGGGCGGACACGGGTGGCGGTGCGGAAGGTCCGCTTGTTTTGACGCCCTTGCAAGCTTCCCGATTTCCCCGCGTGAAAATCCATCTTCACCCGCGCCCCGTTAAGCTCTTTCACTTGCAGGTAGGCCCAATCGAGCGGGCCGATCGCGATCGGATCGCCGTTGCGGTCATTCCTGCGGATCATCGGGACGAAGAAGTCATTGGCCTTGACCAGCCCGGGGCTCTTCTCGTCCGTGATCAATCCGAACCCGCGAACGAGCCCTTCGGCATTCTTCAGCCCCGCGTCTGCGATCCGGACCGTCGGCGCGAAGGCCTCGGTGATCGCACGCCCCACGGCGGCGGCAAGAAACGCCGGGTCGTTGCATTCGACCCGGTGCACCGACGAAAAACTCCGCATCAGGCACTCGATCTCGACGACCGAGATCACCCACGGCAATCGCGCCGATTCGACATGCACGATGAACAGCTTGTCGTTCTTGTCGATCGTCTCGGTCACCATGTCGCCCAAGGGCAAGGACAAGATCTTGGCGTCAGGATCGCGAAGCCCCTTGGCGATCCCACGGTCGATCAACAGCGCTTCGGCCTGCGGGTCTTTCCACGATTCGATCAGCGCCAGCGCGTCTCCCGAAATCGGCTTGAACGTCTTGGCAGCCCCGCCCAACTCGGGGTCGCCGACCCCCTTGGCCCGACCGAGGACCCCCGCGATCCGATCCTGTGTCGATAACGTCTCCTTGACGTGCGTACCGACATCCGAGGCGAAACGGATCCGCGGCGCCTCGGGATGGTTCCGCTTGACCGCGATCACCGCATCGGCCGCGGTGAGCGTCTCGTAATCGAGCGACTTCATGTCGCGGGCGGCGGCGATCGCGACGGCGGTGGGGGCATCGCCGATCGCCAATTTCCAAAGGGACGAAAAATCGCGATCGAGAAATTCTCTCAGGCTCGCTCCGAACCGCGCCGAAGCGACCCGAGGGTCATCCCCCGCGAGCCACACCTGGACGCGGTAGGGGGCGTAATCCCAAGGTTGCTGCGGCAGCCCCATGTCGACCTCTTCGTCATCACCCCCTTCATCACGCCGCGAGGCCGCACCTAGCCCACCAACAGCGCCATCACTCGCTCCCTTCGCACCGCCAGCCGCATCCGCCGACGTGGCCTCACTCGCGGTCGCGGTATCACTCGTGGGCGCGGTGTCACTCGTGGGGGAGGGCGTGTTCGCGGGGGAGGGCGCATTCGCGGGAACTGGCTCGATCGAAGGAGAGGTCGCCGGTTGAGCCGCTGCGGTAGCGGCGTTCGGAACGGGTGCCGCTGGGGTGCTCGCATCCTGAGCCGTCACCACCCCGGCGATCATGACCAGGCAACACCCGATCGCCACGGCGAGGATTCGCCATGCGCCATTTCGTAACGTTCCTTGCGGGCTGCGACTCATTGGATGTTCAACCGCCATCGTTCGACGTTCTGATAGAGCGAAACGATTTCTTGACCGACCCCGGTCACTTCGCGACGATAGGCGAAGGCATCGACGAGCTGCCACAGCGGGATGATCGGCAACTCGGAGCTCGCCGTGCGATGCAATTCCTGGAGCCTTTCGCGGGCTTCACGCCAATTCGTCGCCGCTTCGACGTCGCGCAGCCCCAACCCGACGAACTGATCGGCGCTCTTGGCCAACCCTTCGGGACCCAAGACCCTGCGGGCATCAACGATCGGCTCCCAGACGGCCGCGACGACATAAGCGAGATCGGCTTGGCCCTCCTTAGGCATCGTCTCGCCCTTGGGGAGCGTGACGAGCTCGACCTTCAACCCGATCAGTTCCCACTGCGTTTTGATCGCTTCGCAAGCGACGCGAGAAAGATCGTCATCGGGGGTCGCCAGCCGGATCGGCTTAAGCTCGGGCTTGGGGGCCTTTTTCTTATCGGCCGCATCCGCAAGCTGTTTCGTCGCCAGCACGATCAACAGGTTGGCGAGCTGCGGCTGGTACTGCATCGGCACGACCGCCTCGTTGTAGGCATACGCTAACGGGTCATCAGGCTCGATGCTGGCAGGGAACGGCCCTGAGATCACACGACAACCTGGCGTGTCGACCCCTTCGAGGAATTCGCCACTCAAGATGTCTTGGCGATTGATCCCATACAGCAGCGCGCGGCGAAAGTTCGCATCGGCGATGAACGCGTGGTCCGAACAGGGGATCAGCATGTGCACGGTCGGCAAAGGATAATTCGCCACGACGACATCGCGTGACCGCCGCAACCTTGCCGCATCGCTGGGAAAGAGCCGATCGATGACATCGATCTCACCCTTGAGCAGGCTCGTTACGGCATCGGACGCGGTCGGCATCTTGATCTCGACGATCTCTCGCGGCTGCGTTTCGGTCACGGGCTCGCCGGTCAAGCGAAAACGTGTCTCGGCACCATCGGTCGCTGCCGGGTTGGAGGCCCCTGTCGGCTTGTCCGGGGTGTAGACCCCTGTCGGCGTGTCGGGGGGCAACCCCAACATCTCGCTGTCGATGCGGATCTGAAGCAGGCTGGCCGGCAACAGGTGCGGGCGACGTAACATGCAAACCAATTCTTGGGGGCCGCGAAGCGAAACCGCATCGAGCACCCCGGCCCAAGCCGGTTCAAAACCTTCGACCCCGGGCTGGGCCCGCCGGGCGATCAGATCGGCGAGCGTTTCGGACGTGAACCGATCCATCGGCGGCCGCATCTTCTGCTGGGCCAAGCGAAGGTCGAGCTGCAACCGGTCGGGCGATTGCTCGGTCTGGCCGAGAACAAAATCGTATTCGCCCCCTTCAGGTCCCGTCCCACGCATCTCGAAGAGCGTCCGATTCACGAGCCGACCGGCCCGCCTCGACGGCCAATTGTCGATCCGGGTCGGGTCGAACGAGGTCGCCTCTTGCAAGACGCCGACGCGGACCATCGGGTATCGCCGGGCGATCTCTTTCACCAGCTCCTTACCCCCTTCGATTTCGGGATAAAGGTAGAGGCTATCGAGCGCCAAGCGGCGGGCCTCACGCCAATCCTCTTTCCCCATCGCCGCTTCGGCTTCAAGGCGTTTGGCCGTAGCCATTTCGAGGAACTGCGCGTCCCACTTTTTGACCGCGGGCAACTGGTCGTTGGGGTAATCCTTGCGGAGTCGTGCCAGCAATTGCTGGGCCTGATCCGTCTTGCCCGCATCGAGCTTGGCCTGCATCAATCGGTCGGCGACCGCGCTGATCACCCCGATGACGCGGTCGGGTTGGTAGTTCGGTTCGAAGCGCCGCAGCTCTTCCAACATCGCCAGCGTCGGTTCGAATTCCCCTTCGCGGAAACGCCTCGCCGAATCCTTGAACAAGAACTCGCTCCTCAATTCGCGCAAGCCCGGGACCTCGGGGTAATCCCGGATCAGGATCGCGAGGAACGGATAGGCGCCGGTGAAATCGCTCGCTTGCAACCGCGCGGCCGCCTCGCGCTGGAGCTTTTCTTCCCACAGGTCGACCCGCTCGATGTCGCCCCACTTCGCCGAAAAACGCTGGCCTTCGAGGCCGACGATAGAAAAGGTCAACGTCCCGGTCGGCGCGGCGGGGACCTTACGCCCTGGCAATGCCAACGGCAACGCCTTGACCCACCCGCCCCCTGAAGGCTCGTTGAAATAGATCACGTCGTAAGGCTCGGTCTGCAGCAGCTCCAGACCTTCCTCGAGCGGTTTGCCCGTCGTCCCGTAATGGAGCGATTGCGCGCGAGCCTGCGAGACCGCTAGCGGCGAAAGCCAAACCAGCAGCAGCGTCAACAGCGCGGCGGTGAGTGCGGGTCGACTCATGAGCCTTCCATCGAGGTGGGGATGTCAGTGACGTAGACGAGCCCCTCACGCCCGGGGACCAACAGCCGCGTCCCCGCCATCACCGGCGGGCCGCTCAACGGTTGCCGCAAGTCGCGTTTGCCGATCGCCTGCCCGGCGGCCAAATCGACATTCACGAGCCATCCCGATTGGCCGGCCAGGATCACCTGCTTGTCGATCACCGTCACCCCTTCGACGAGGTCGCGATCGGGAAGCGGTACCGCGAAGATCGGTTCACCCGCGGGGTCAAACGCGCGGAGCTGTTTGTCATCGGTTTGGATCAAGACGCGATCACCGACGACGTACGGCCCCCAAACGACGCGGCCATCGAGCAACCGTTTCGTCTTTTCCTTCAGCGTGCTGGCGTCGTGCGAAACGAGGTGGTCGGCGGCCGGGCCTGCCGTCGTCGCGAAGACCGATTCGCCGACGATCGCCGTCTTGCCGAGCCACGGCGTCTCGAGGTCGGCCGCGGCGAGCTCGCGGAGCTGTTCGCCGACGCGCAAGCGATAAGCCTTGTTGCGGCTATCGGCGATGATGACTTGGTCAGGATCCGATGGCAACGATACGGGATCGGACCATTTCACCTTCTGGTTGGGTTCGCTCGGCGGCTGGAAGGGGCTCCCCAGCGCACCTCCGGTCTGCCAATTCATCAAAACGATCCGGCCCGAATCGAGCGGCAACAGATAACCGTTGCCGGCGATCAGCCCTGACGCCGCGGGCTTGCCATCCGGCAGCGACATCGTGATCAAGCGGAGCTTTTCCTTGGCCCGGGTCGCGTCATAAACGCCGAGCTGTCCACCGGTCTGTTGGTTGAGCAACAGCGCGTGCTCATTATCGATCGCCAACGGGTCTTCGAACCGCATCGCCACGCCGCTGCCGCCCGGGTTCTCGATCGGCGCCGACGTCTCGCCCTCCTGCAAAGCCGCGGCGTTCAATTCGTAAAGTGCCGCCTGGGCGGTGATGACATGGAACGATTGTCCCCCAGCGACCGGGGTGATCATCGAAACCGGGACGCCGACGTCGGTCTGCCAATAAGGTTTACCGCTCTTCGGTTCGGCCGCCGTGACCCGCACGCCGGTCGTCCCCCGCAACACCCTGGCATGGAAGAGCGTATCGCCGATGACCTTCGGCTGGCCGATGAACGCGTCCCCTTCGCTGGCGACCCAATCGCGGGCGACCCTGCCGGTGCTGACTTGCAATTCGTAGCGGGCCAACCGCGTACCGCTGACCCACATCTGGTTCTTGTCGACCGCCATCTGGGCCGACGTGGGCGAGTCATAAGCCGCGACCTGCTGTGCCACCTGACTGACCTGCTCCGAGGTCGCCGCGGTCTGTTCGATGTCAAAGACCGCGATCTCGGCACGGTCGGTCAGCACGATCAACCTGCGGCCCAAGACCAAGATCGGGTCGACGGTGACGTTGCCGACCAAACGGAAAGGGGCTTGGGCGACGACGAGACCACCCCCTTCGGCATCGCACTTCAATACGTGCATGTTGGCGTAATCGGCACCGGCATTTTCAAAGACGAAGACATGACCGCCGTTGCCCCCTTGGAGCGACACCGGGGGAACGGCGATCGTCCCGGGGGCATGGCCGACGTAAAAACTTTCGGCGCACGTCCCGCTCCGTTTATCGAGGACATACAGGTTGCTGTGGTTCCCCGGCAGGTAGAGCTTACCGGGACGCTCGTTGATACCCGGGCTCCGTTCCAAAGGTTGCGGGAGCTGCGTCGCCCACCGCGCGTCGCCGCTCTGCGAATCGATGCTGATCAATTTCCCGGAGGTGGTGCTGACATAGATCTCGTCGCGATAGGTAACCGGTTGGCTGAACGGTTCACCGATCGACGACCGCCACAAGACGTTACCGGTGCGGGCCTCGCAGCGGCGGATCTCCAGCGCGTCGGCGTCGCTCAACAGCACGCCTTCCAACCCGCTGGGGTCGATCGGGATCGGCGCGTGGTTCTGGCCGTAACCGACATAACGCCGCCAGAGCAAATTGCCGTCGGCGGCGGCGAAGGCGAGGATCGAACCGTGGGCGCGGACATAAAAGATCTCGTCGGCCAGCCCGGGGGCGGCGCCGCCGGTCCGGTTGGTCAGGACGACGCTGCGAACCGAGTCGGTCGCGGGGGCATCGGTCGCGACTTGCGGCAGGTTATCCGCTTTCTTGACGAGCCCCTTCTGCACCTCGCTCGCCGACTTGACGAGCGTCACGACCCGTTCGTCACCGCGGAGCTCCGGGAAATCGACGAGCAGTTGCTTGCGCGTTTGGTACGCGGCATCGGTCTTCTTTTCGGCGAGCGCGGCTTCCATCGACTTGACCGCTTCGTCCAACCTCAGGTTGCGGTCGATGTCACGCTGGACCCGCGCTCGCGTCTCGCCGACACCGAGCAGCTTCGCGTTGAGCGCGCGGCGGGCGGTCGAGGTGACATACATCGGGTTTTCGGTCAACTTGATCTGGCGGTCGAGTTCCCCTAACAGCCGCTGCTTCTCGGCCGTCTCTTTCGCGTTCCCCGCCGCCTTGGCGATGTTGTCGGCGATGTCGACCAAGAGCGCGGCGAGGTTATTGCGTTCCTCTTCCATCCCCGGCTCCTGCTCGATCGTCGGCAACAACCGCTCCGCCTCGTTCACCGCGCGGACCGGGTCGGTGTATTCGGCGAACTGATAGAGTTGGCACATCGTCTTGCGGGTACGGGCCAACGACGAATGGGCGTGCGAAGCGCCGAAACTGGCCAGGAACGAATCGTATTGCTTCTCCGCCGCCGCGTAGGACTGCTGCGTGTAAGAATCGTTCGCCTGCTTAATGAAGGCATCGGCATCCCCTTTCCTGAGGACGAAAAAGAGGAGCGCCGAGACGAGCCCAAGCAGCACGACGCCACCGGCGACGCCGTAAATCTTGAACGAGTCCCAGACGCTGCGGCTTTCGTCGCGCACCTTCTTGGTCGTGTTGACTTTCTTTGTCCGCGGCCCGCGAGGCATGTCGAACGCCGGCTCAGGCTCGATCGGTTCCGCGTAGGCGACCGCTTCGACCGCTTCGGCCTCCGCCATTTCGAAAGTCACGGCTTCGGGGGTCGGCGGTTGTTGGCCGGCCCCTGCGGTGACGACCGGGACCGCGCCGCTGAGCGAGGCGCGATCGCCCGACGACGGTTTACCCGATGGGGACGTCCCCTTCGGATCGGCACCTTGTGCCGAGGCGCGCTGTTCCGAGCCGACTTTGGGCTCGCCAAATCCGTCGGCCAGATCGAGGTCATCGTCGGCGGGTCGGGCAGCAGGGGTCGCCGGCGAAGACTTCGCGGGGAGCGGCTCCGCGTCGGCGGCGGTTTCGGCAGCCCGGAGTTCGCCGATCAATTTGGTCGCTTGAAAACGGGTCAACTGCCCGTTTTCGACGAGGAGCTGCGCGACCCGTTCGGGCGTGACCCTCGCACCCCCCTGGGCCAATTGCTCCCGGAGCGCTTCGATGATTTCCTGATCGAGCAAACCGAGTCGCTCGAGCCGATCCAGCAATTCGTTGGCGAGCATGTTATCGGTCGGAATCCCTAAAAAACGAAATGATCTGAAACGATGCGTCTTCGCGGCCAGCCGCGCCTGCTTGGTGTTGAATCACAAGGTCACTCGAAACCTTCCACCTGAGTCACCTGAACCTCGGAAAAGCCACAGACCGCGCCGGCGTCCATGCAGTCGACCAGCGCGCTCAGCTTCGCCTCTTCGTGAACCTCGATCGCCAACCGGACCGCCCCGCCACCAAAACCGTCAAGCGCTTCCTTCAGCGCGCCGATCAGGTTCTGCTTCCCCGGCGTCTCACGCTCCCAATCAGGGGCCAACACCAGGAACGAACCGTATTCGTCGACCTGCACCGTCACCAAGTCAACATCCTGATCGACCTCTTCCTTGACGTTCGTGCTCGGGGCGTCGCTCTGTTGACGCGGCATTTCGAGCGACTTCTGCAAGCTGAACGAGGCCGTCACCATGAAAAAGATCAAGAGCAAGAACGTGACGTCGACCATCGGCGTCATGTCCATCTCTTCTTCTTTTCGCTTCTTCCGGACTAACCGCTCGTCGCCATCGCCCGATTCCGGCAGCATCGACGGGGGCAAATCCGGCATCTCACCGAGCTCGCGATGATCCTCGGCGTCAAAGACCGGGTCGCTGTCAAAGGTCACGACCGGTTCGACCCCGGCGTCAAGCGAATCCGAAAACCCGCGGTCGCCGGAAATCGGTGGCGGGGTCACGATCGGTTCTTCCCAAGCCGGAAGCGACCCGTCGGCTTGGTCCCCGAATTCGTTCTCGAATTCGCCCAGCGCCGGCGGCCGCGGGTAAGCCCCCGAACCGACGAACGAATCCCTTTCGATGACGCCCGATTCGTCCCCATCGGCCAATCGCTCGGCCGCCGCGAACTCGGGCGTTCCGGCCTCCGGGACGGTCACGAACGCGTCGCAACGAGGACAACGGACCCGTCGCCCCGCCAACCTGTTGTTGACGAAGCTCCGTTCACCGCACTGCGTACAATCGATCGCGATCGACATCGTGGTTCAGCCCGCAGGCTATTCCTCCTTCACCGCGATGTAGGTGTTTTCGAGGTCCTCGAAGGCATCACCGATGATCTGTTGGATCTTCGTCACCTCCGAAACCTTGACATTTTCATCACCCAGGATCATCACCTGGTTTTTGCCCCGATCGAGCTCCAAGGTGACATACTCGACGATCTCCGCCGTCAACCGTTCTTCGTCCTTGCTGAACTCCTTACCGGTGATGTCCGACACGATCGCCGAATCGCCCGTCCCCGGGGCGACGAAGAGGACCGCCGAATCTTTGGCCGAAACGCTCAATCCCGCATCGGCGGTCGGCAAGTTCCCGGTTTGGCTCGGGTCCATCTTCGATGTGACGACGAAAAAGATCAGCAACAAGAAGGTGATGTCGATCATCGGGGTGATGTCCATGTCCTCCGGTTCGCGCGATTTCCGCGCGAGCCGAAACGGCTCATCGTCTTCGTCGAGATCGAGCGATTGCTGGCTCATACCCACCCCTTACCGTTGACCCGGCGGTTGACCCCGACGTTAACCTTCGGCGAAGGCATCCGCACCTTTGAACGCCGAGCTCGCGCGGCCCGCACGCGTCCCGGGGTTCTTCGCCAACCCGACCTTGAACGCTTCGAAAAACCGCGTCAGCCCCGAACCGATCAGGTCTTCCATCTTGCTGATTCGAATCGTCACCATCGACACCAACAGCATCAGCGGGATCGCGATCGTCAAACCGCAAGCCGTCGTGATCAGCGCCAACGAAATGTCACCCGCCAGCGCCGACGGTTCGACCGATTCGGCCGTCGCCAAAATCTTGAACGCCCCCATCATCCCGAAGACCGTCCCGAACAGACCGACCATCGGGGCCGTGCGAATGCAGGTGCTGACCCAACTGAGCCGATACTCCAGATCGCTGAGCACGTCGCGCTGGAACCGGTCGAGCATCACTTGGCGGGCACGCTTGTAACCCAAGCTCCGGTTGCTGATCGCCAAGTCGACCAGCTGCGGCAACGCCCGGGTGTCCCCCTTCACGTATTCGGCCGCCCCGTCAAAATCGCCCGCCGCGATCAGCTCTTCGACGTCGTCGAGGAACGCGTCCTGGGCCTCTTCATCCTTGAATCGCTTCTGCGAAACCCGCGACCAGACGACCATGATGCAGTAGAGCCCCCACAGCGCCAGGCCGGCCAGGACCACGTAACTGCCATTGCCGATGATGTCGTACATGGAAAGCGCTACGATCGGCATAACGATTAGCTCTTCGGAACGGATCGATGGGAAAAGTTTTTAGCCGCGACAGGGCCAGCGATGTTTTTTGAGCCGGCGCCACCACGCAGGTAGCCCGGTAGGCCGTTATCGTAACGAAAATCCGCCAAAGCGAGGACGCCCACCCGCCGATTCGGCCGATTTTCTTACCGACTCGGCCCCAAAACGTGCCGCGACCCGTCAAAGCTTGCCACGGCTCCCCCGTCAGCTCGGTTGGTTGCGTCCCGCGCCGCCCCCAACCAAATGGCAAATCGGCCAAATGGCAAATCGGCAAATCGGCAAATCGGCCC
Organism: Planctomycetaceae bacterium; assembly: GCA_040375695.1. Lineage (GTDB taxonomy): Bacteria > Planctomycetota > Planctomycetia > Pirellulales > Pirellulaceae > UBA6163. Next base: position 3,024 of record JBEIRZ010000104.1, on the reverse strand, counting down.
AGTGGCAAATCGGCCCATCGGGCCAAGTTCTCGCGGTCAACGCCCCCGCGGCGAGGCTTTTGGCTTGCGGTACCTTTGGTTGACGACCTCAAAGGCATAGCCATTCCCCGCCGGGATCGATTGGAAGACGGTCTTCTGGATTTCCGTGACGCTGTTGTGGCCGTTCTTGGCGGCGTATTCGAGCTCGATCTTGGCGAGCATGTTTTCCAGCTCGGGTTCGACGAATTTCAAGAGCTCCCGCCCGGCGGCGTTGACCCCGGCCTTTTGCAACAATTGGCGATCGAACCCGTACAGCGGGCTGCCGCGGTCGACCCACATGAAATAGAGCCGCTTTTCCGTCTCGCTATCCCCCCTCCGCATCCGGGGTGTGCCGCTGAGGCTTGCCGCGTAATCGACCCCTTGGACCCCGCCGCCGATCGCCCCCAGCTCGATCTTGTAATAATCGAGTTGCTGGGAATAGTCGGCGACCGTTTTCGCCGCGAACTGCAATTCCCAACGCTCGGCCCTCGGGACGATGTCATCCCCTTCCCCTTCCGGCCCCGGCGGACGGCTGTCTCCCTTACCGGTCCCGTCGGTCGACGTCGCCGACTGACTGTTGACCGAATCGATCGCCGCCGCGACGGACGAAACCGCATTGGTCACCGCCGTCAACGTCTCCTGCACCGTCGGCTCGGTCAGCTCCTCGATCTCTTCCGCCCCGGGGGGCTCGAAATCACGCTCAAACCCCTCGGCATTGTCCCCCCGCCCCGCCGCATTTTCGATGATCGGCGGGAACGGCTTCGGCCCGAACGAAATCCGCGTCGTCAACCAGGCCATGAAGAGCATCACGGCGAAGGCACCGATGAACCAGAGCAAAGACATCAGGAAGGCGGCGACGGTGTCGAAGCGGGATGTCCGTAATTTTTCACGCTCCTCCAGCCGCTGAAGCGCCTTGGGTCCGAGCGTCGACCGGTCGATGGGCTCGCCCGGCTTGGCAGCACCCGTCTTTGTCGATCGCGATTGCGGCTTCGCTGGCATGGGAATTCGTTTCCGAAAAGAGATTTACCGCCAAGTCTTGGCCGAACCCGAAAAGCGATGTCGGCCCGACACCGCAAAAACGGCCCACCCGACCCGTCGGTTGATTCTCTCATAATTTGGCCGGTTGTGAACCGATTGACAACTCGATCCCTCGGACTTTATGCTCCCTGCTTGGCCTGGGGGTAGAAACACCGTCCCCAAGCCAAGGCGGTTAGGTAGCTCAGTTGGTAGAGCACCGCACTGAAAATGCGGGTGTCGCCGGTTCGAGTCCGGCCCTGACCATTCTCCCTGAATCCCCGAGTCAGACCCGGCGGGGTGGAAGGGAAGCGAAATTTGTTGTCCCAGCCCAGGTTTCACTGGGCTTTTTTCGTTTCGCGACCCACGCGTGGACGAACCGGCGGACTCATCGTGCGAAACGGATCGATCCGGTGGTACAAGTCGAAAATCGATTGGTGGCTGGCACCGCTGTTGATGATCCCGCCGATCGCCACGCTCGGGATCACCGCCGCGGCCTTTTGGCGGGGAAACGGTTCTGAAATCGCCGTAGGGTGTGGCGCGATGCTGTGGGTCTTGATCGTCTACGCCGGCGTCCTTTTTCCGCTGCGCTACGGGATCGGTAACGGTTACCTCACGATCCGCTACGGGATCTGCCGCCAACGAGTCCCGTTGGAATTGATCCGGGCGGTCTCCCCGACCCGCAACCCGCTCAGCTCACCGGCCCTCTCCTTGGACCGCCTGCACGTCCGCTTTGGCGACGGCTTTTTCAAAGCGGTGCTGATCTCGCCCGCCGAGCGGGAGGAATTCCTACGTCACCTCGCCTCGGCCGCAGGCCTACAGCACGACGGTGACCGATTGACCCGCAGCTCGGCCCCGTCGAATCCCGGGTCTGGCACCGTAGGCCCCAGCGTCTCCTAAATATTCGTCTCCCGGTCCATGATCAAACGTGTCGGTCCGTAGCGTCCCAGGTCGAATGCTCGAACCTGATGGCCGTGTTCCGGAAGATTCGCGATCGTCATCCCTTCGTGCGACGGCCTTGCAACAACGATATGCCATTAAATCATTCAACCGGCATGTCGCTCGACTTGACTCCTGTGGCGTCGGCATGCAGGATAAAACGGCAGTGATAAATCTTCCGCTCAACCTATTTCCTGGAAATCTCATCATGTCCGCGGTATTGAAAGGGCTCTCCTTTTCGCAATACCTGGATTACGAATCGACGACGGGCGAGAAGCACGAGTATTATCGGGGCGAGGTTTTCGCCATGGTCGGAGGCACGCCGCGCCACGCGTTGATCGCGACGAATTTTCTTCGAGAAGCATCCGAGAGGCTAAAGGATTCTCGCTGCATCGCTTACAGTGGCGATTTACGGATCAAGGTCGATCCGTCAGGCTTATACACCTACCCGGACGCCTCGGTGGTCTGTGGCGACCTGGAACTGGACAAGGAAGTCCCCAACACGGTTTTGAATCCGACGATCTTGGTCGAAGTCTTATCGGATTCGACAGAAAGCTACGACCGAGGGAGAAAATCGTCGCACTACCGAAGGATCCCCTCGCTACAAGCTTTGGTCTTGATTTCGCAAGATCGTCTGCTCGTCGAATGCTTCACGCGGCACGAATCAGGTGGCTGGCTGTTGACCGAATCGCGGCAGCTCACCGAATCATTAATCTTAGGCCCGATCGGCATTTCGATCCCATTGGCGGAACTCTATCGCAACGTGAGGTTCGACCCGGCCGAGTCGAAAGCGACCTGACCCCCTAACGTCATTGACGCCCCAGCCGCACGCAAGCTTATTTCACCGGCCCCCTCGAATCCCGGGTCTGGCACCGCGACGGGCCTGTTCATGAAAAAGGGACGTGACCGCTTCAGTCGGCCTCAAGGAAAGGGAGTGGCGGGTGGATACCGGGGCTGCTGGTCGTAAAATCTTCTCCCAAGGCCGCCGCGACCGTCGCCGCCACTTGAGCCTGCACGAATTTGCCTTGAACGAACTTGCCCGGAACGAATTTG
>JBEIRZ010000570.1:0-2334 GCA_040375695.1 Planctomycetaceae bacterium | reverse complement strand
GAACTCTGTCATCACCTTGGAACAATGTTCGGCCGCGCGACGCTCGTATTCGGATTTCTGCCCGGCATCGACCTGTGACGACATCGTTTCCCAGTAATCGGATTCGCTCCCGGGATCGCAGAGGACATAGACGAGAGTCCTGGGGCGTTGTCGCAACCAATCGGCCAGCCAAAGCATTTCATCCGACCGGGGAGAGATCAGGACATTGGGCATCCAGACGACGGCATCGAGCCCGTTCATCCGATCCGACAGCGTCGTCAATTTGCGGGTCGACCAGCCGCTGGCGATGAGGCTGTCCCGCAGCGCCCCGAAGCCGTTGATGCTTTGTTGACCGACCGGTCCGGTGCTGTTGCCGTACTTCGTCGGTAATTCCTCCGCACAGCCGCATAGCCAGGTCACGACGCAGGCGAGGAGCAGCGACAGGCATCGAGCCGTTGCGGGGTGGTCGGACCGACGGTGTCGAATCATCGGGCCACCTCGCCATCGCCTTGCACGACCGATTCGAGTTCTCGGTTCTTCGCCCACAGCTCCATGACCTGCTCTGGCTTTGGCGCGCGGCGGCCGAAGTACGATGCTTCGAAAGCCCAGATTGTCTCGTCGAGGATCCCGTGGGCCTTTGAGGAATGGCCGTGAGTCTCTTCCAAATAGCGTCGGTTCGTCTTGCCGCGATGGAGCCTCAACCAACCGCGTCGGTCGAGCAGCATCAACTGATGGCCATAGAGCGCCGCGATCGCTTCTTCCCAGCGTCCGGCTTGCATGAACCGTTCCGCTTCGCCGCGGAGGTCGGTCGTTTTGGCGATGATTTCGGAAGGCAACTGCATGATCCGTTCGATCAGCACCGAGCCGACGCCGGGGCGCGCTTCGATATCATCGAGCCGCTCGCGAAACATCAGCGGTTCGATGCGGCGATAAAGGAAGAGCAGCCCGATCACCAAAAGGAACAGCCCGATGATCAAAACGGCCCAGCCGAAGACACGTTTCACTGGGCTCGCCGAAGGGGGCGTGAGCGTCCTGGGGGCCTTGCCTTGTCCCTCCCAATCGCTCGATCGATTCGCCACATCACGCCTCGGGGCACGCACCTGGATCGGCCGCAAGGCTCCCGTTTCGTCATCGATCCAATTGGCCCCTTGAGGCCTCACGACCTTCGGGCCTTCGTTTTTTAATGTTGCAGTTGATTCCTTTGTGGCATCACTGGGAGCAGTTAATGGGGCCAATGGCAACATCGGCCGCACGGGGGCCGATGCGGCGGTGGTGGCGGTGGTCGCGGCGATCACCGCGATCAAAAGTGCCATCACGGCCCCGGCAACCCGGTTGGTGTCACCAGCGTGAACCCGGTTGATGTCACCCGTTTGCATGCGATTCGCTTCGGCCCGTACCGCCAGGTCGACCTCCCATCCTTCGAGCTTGATGCGGGTATCGAGGTAGCTTAAAAAACGGACGACGACGCTGAAGGATGCGGCGAGCCACATCGCAAGCGGGAGCAGAAAGAGTTCGACGATCAGGCTGCCGCCCCAATACCCGCTGATCACCCCGCGCGACCATCCTAAGGCGTAGTGGATGCTGAGGGCGATCGCGCAGAGGACGAGGGAAACGACAAAAAACCTGCCGCTCAGTTCGCCTTGCAGCAAGTCATGCAGCGCCCTGCGTCGTCGCTTGAGCGCGATTACGGAGGGGGCCTTACTCCGCAGGGGGCAGCGTTCCAAAAGGAGGATCTCTGGGACGAACGGCCATCGCGACCTCAAGATGCAGGCCCAAGCGAGCAGCAGGGTCGGGAGGAGCAAGTCGCGGAGGAAGCTGAACGGTTGGCCCCAACCGGTGGCGAGGATCGCCATCAACGGGATCGGGCCGCGGATCACGCCCAGCGACCAAAAGGCCGGCCACCAACTCGATCGTAACGCTTCCAGGGCATCGCGGAGCTTGACGCCTGGTTCGAAGACAACGCGGCCCAACCAGACGGTCGAAAGCGCCCCGGCGATCGGTGCCTGCAAGACGACCAGGACGAACATCAGGTAGGCGTACCGTGAAAAGTCCAGGCTGCTACCACCGGCAAGCGAATCGGAAAATTCCGTCACCGGGATCCAGCCGATCAAGAGCAAGTTCAATAGGGCCCACGGCAACGCCCCCAGCAATCCGGCAAACATCGTCGGGCCCGGGAAGCGATGGGCGACCATCATCGCTAGGTCACCGATCTCACCGAGCGATCGGGCGCGGATCACGATTTGGGTCTGATCGAGTTGCACGTCAATCACGTCCCTTCGTCAGCGACGGTTCGAACTCGTCACGGAACGGGTCAAAATCCATCGATTCGTCTTCGGTCGTCGCGGCCCGCGATCG
>JBEIRZ010000118.1:0-12436 GCA_040375695.1 Planctomycetaceae bacterium | reverse complement strand
TTGCCAAAGGTGGGATCTTTGATCGATTGCCGCCAGGTGGCAGCGAGTTCGGGGCTCGATTCGAACGCCGCGATGTCATCTTCGGAGAGGCGATCGGATTCATCGGCGACGGCGTTGAAGGCGCGGAGGGTGTGACCGACGTGGACGCTCCCTTGATGGCCATCGGTGATGCCGGTGTTGATCGACAGGTTGACCTTGCCGGCGGCTTGGGCGAGGAAAGCCTTTGCCGATCGACGCCGGTACTCTTCGTCGACGATCGGGGAGCTGCCCGGTGGTCCGCCGCAAACCGCTTCGAGCATTTCGGCGTAGCGGAGTTTTCGCGTTTTCGTTTCGGCATGCCAAGCCTTTAGGTCGTAGATCGGGCACCAAGCCGAGACGCCGGCCCAAAGTTCGGGGGCTCGTCCGGCTAAGAGCAACGACGCATAGCCACCGCCGGAGGCGCCGATGAGATAGATGCGTGATGGGTCGATGTTGCAAGTTCGCTTGGCGAACGCGACCGCGCTCAAGATGTCCTTGACCACCAGTTCGGAGCCGCACGCTTCGGGACGTTGGTTGACGCCGCGGAAGTCGGGGTGGATCAAGACCCAACCTTTGGCGATGCACCACTGGGCGTAGGCGGGGTTGGCTTGGCGATAATCGCCGCTCCAGGAATGGAGTGCGACGAGGAGTGGTTTGGGGGTCTCGCCACCCGGGTTATAAAAAAGGGCCGGTTGGTTCGTCCCATCGGCATCGCTGGGGTATTCGATCGCTTGAACTTCGCTCGGCCAACCTTTGACTTCTTCCGACTGGGCGACAATCGCTTTGGTCGGCGGTTGCTCCGCGTTCAGCCGACTGCCGATATTAAGCGTCAACGCAGAAATAGTTACGAAGTGCAACGATACGAGTGCCAAGAGCCTGACAAGCAGTCGTGTTTTTTCCATCGTGAATTCTCCTGATTGGCTCGCTGTGCTCATTTCATGCCATCCAAACTTTCTTACTTTTTTTACTTTCTTACTTTCTAAGTGACCCAATCGATTGGCGAGATGGCAAGCGATATCGGATCGCGTCTGGCGAATACTGCGCTGCTCGATGGACCATTTGTCAATCTACTGGTCAATGCACGATTTGACCCTTACGATAAGGCTATCGGGAGCTTTCGAATCGTACCGATTCGACGTACCAGTTCAGCTTCCTGCCTTTTCGGATGACGCAGCTGCCCGTCGAAATTCTACTCCAACTGATCGACATTTTGGGGTTTTGAACAAGCGTAGCCAGATTTAATCGCCCCCACACCACCGCAACCGAGCATCCATTATGCCCAAGTACCCACGTGAAATTTACGAACTAGATCTCTCGGACCTTTGGAACAAGACCAAGGAAGTTGCAAAGAAGAAAGCGGTAGAGATCGACACGAAGAACAAGGATGCGGCGAAGACCCAGCTCAAGGAATTCAATAAACTAGACAAGGACCATTTCAACCTTAGCTTCGCGAGCAACTTGGCCAAGTGGCCGACGCTCTTCCCCGACTATAAAAAGATGAAGGAGTTACTCACCGGGAAGATCGAGACGGCTTTAGACAAGTACGAAAAAGCGACGAAAGCTTCGGCGTTGCATGACGACGTCAAAGTCAAGATATTGCAGGCGACTTTCAACACCATCACCAATTTCCTGAAGAAGTTCGACGCCGCAGCCAAGGCATTGGACGATGCCGATTTGGCCAGTAAGCAAGCTTCGGGTAAGATCCCGCCGCCGATCCTCGTCTTGAAGCACCCCGATATTTTGACGCTAGCCATACCGAAGGCGGGTGCGCTGAATAACATTGGCAACATCGGGACGTGCCCGCTCGAAATCGTGATCAATGATCGGGAGATATTGGCCAAATTTCCTGACGACAAGGACTACGCCAACCAGGCGCAGAAGATCAAAGATGCGGCGAATTTCACCAAGCTCGTAAACGACGTCGCGAATGCGATCAAGGAAGCGGAGGCCAACGTCGGGGCGAACAAACCGGTCGATGGAGAGAAGAAGGCACTCCAATCCAAGATCGAAGCGGCGATCGACGAATGCGCCAAGCGGGCCACCGATGAAGCGGGTCGCCAAGGTAAATTGAAGGGTAACGCCCGCTGGGCTAACATCAAGAGCGGCCTCAAGTTGACCCTCACCGCTATCGGCGTGGCTGCGGGTGCGACCGCCATCGCCTTGACCCCGCTGACACTGGGTGTGAGCACGATCGCGGGTTGCATCACGCTAAGCAGGTCGGCCATCGAACTCGTGGGACAGATCCGCACGATCGGGTCGGAGGTCGAGACGCTCAGCGCGCGGGTCGGCGATCAGATCACGGACATGAAGAAGAGATACGACAAGTGGCTCAGTGATCCCGCGGTCGTTGCCGCCGGAGGCGTTTCCAATAAGATCGGTCTCGCGGAGTTCGGCAAGCGAGGGCTCAATGCCATCGCCCCGACGTGGGTAACGAACATCAAGACCATCAAGGAAGGTGTCGAATCTTGTGAACAGAAGGTCAACAACATCGAAGTCAAATCGAACGATCTGTCTGACAAGATCAGCAAGTTGATCGTGGAGCAAGCGAAGGCCGAGAAGGCATTCAATGACTTCGCCAAGATCGGTCGTGATGCTCTGAATGAAAGCGAATTCAAACAGCTAAGCATGATTCTGGTTGCCTGTGACAGGGAGGAGAAAGCGTTGGATGCTCTGATCAAGCGGGTCATTGGGATGAACGAGCGGGTCAACTCGACACGAAGCGTTATTCATAAGTTGGGGAATGAGATCAAAGCGATCGACGACAAGAATCCTATTTGGTCGGACGTCGCCAGTGCGCTCTTCGAGACGACCGCATCGGCCGGCTATATGTTCGCGTCGGCCGGCGGGGCTGAAAAAATGGTCGAATTCACCAAGGATGCGGTCGGCATCTTCGAGAAGACGCACCAAGCCATCGAGGTCCTTGAGGCGACCAGCAACTTGGCCGAAAACCTGAAGGCAGCATGCGAAAAGCGTGCTCACCGTTGATCCGCAATCGGAAGCCTAGCTTATCTACCGCTCGGTCACGCGGCCGAGCGGTGGTTGTTGACGGGTTGCTAATGTTGCAGATGCGTGTTGCCGTCTGAACGTCAACCGCAGCGTACCGCGGGCCAGGCCTTGACGTTGATCGGGTGTGCGTAGAGGAGGTGGGGTGCGCCGGTGAGGGAGAACCCCAGCGGCTCGGTCATTTCGCAGCGGCGAAGGTCGCAGCTCGCCTGCGATAACCGCCAGGGAGGGTGATCGATTTCGCCGCGGAGGACGTTCCCTTTGCGGTCGCTGCTGTAGAGGCAGTACCGCGCGGTCAACCAATGTTCGAGCGTCCCGTCGCGGGCCAGGAACGGCTCATCGATCGGCCGATAGGTCGCGTCAAAATCTGCCGGCGGTTCGCCGCGATGCGTCCGATGGCTTGTGTAGACGATCGCCGATCGTTCTTCACGGCGGATCGACATGGTGGCGTCCATGTAAGGGAGGTTGAAAGTCGCTCGGGCGATCCTTACGGCGATCGGGTTTTCGGCGTCGAGCGAAAAGAACCAGACCCCCGGTTTGCCATCGCGCGCGACGTAGGTCCTGACGTTCAATTCCAAAAAGCGGCTCAATCGCGGCACCGCCGGGCAACATCGCGGGGCGACATCCGACATCCGGAACGGGACGATCCCGATCCAAGCCTTCCCGTCGCGGGTATCGAGCGTCAAGCCGGCGGGGAGGTGCGTGGCGATCGCGTCCGGATCGACTGCCCAGTGCGCGAAGAGCAAATCCGACCAGGTCATGCGCATGACCCAGGGGTAACGAGGCAAGGCCCACGTCCGATCGCTCGGTGCGTTCATCGGATCACATCCCAAGTGTTCAAGACCCAAAGCATCGGGACGGTGTCGGGTTCGGGAATGGGAATGAACGACAAAAAACGAACGACGGGCAGGGCGTGTCGGAAGAAACGGTTGGTCCCGTCACGCGACGTCACTCGTTGTCGGATTTCGGGGTCGGGACGCACCAATTCCCTTTCGTGAGGTCGAGCCTTCCGACCTCTTTGCCATTCTCGATGAAGACGACTTGGCGGTAGGGATGTTTGGGGATGACCAGCGCGAGCATGTTTTTGACGTCGAAGGTGGCATCGGATTGCGGGTCGACGTAACGGTAACGGAATTCGAGATCATCGCCACTTCGCCGGAGCGTTTCGACCTGAAAGGGCTTGGCCATGTCTTGGGGTGCACGCATCTCGCGGGCGATCATCACGATCATTTCCTTCGCGTAGATCGCCGGGTCGGGGGCGAAGGGGCGTTTGGCCCCGATCACGGCTGCGGGGTTGAAGACGAGGTCATAATGTGCGGCGGAATCGATCAGTGCGTGCAGGACCGGGGTGGAAGCCGTGTCCCAGTTCTTGACAAAGTTTTGGAATTCGTCGACGCCGATCCGGCGGAAGGGGACATTGGCACCAGACGCGGAAACGCCATCGTCCGCGGCTTGTAGCGGGGACGCGAAGATGATCGTCGCCAGAGCCTGGGACGCGAAGACGAACGCGGCGGTGAAAAGGGCATTCAAGCGGCCACTCCGATCGCGGCCTGAATCGGTGGCTTGCGGCGGGGGCAATTGCCGATTGATATCGCGAGCTCGGAAAAAACGCTGTGCCAAGTCCATGGGGGTGACTCCTCGAAATCGCGAGTGGTGGTGGAACCGAAGCTATCCTTTCGCTCGGTTGTCATGATAACCGGCATCAATCGACGAGGTCAGCGGTAGGGACAGCGTTTGCGTCAGAGTTGGGCTCAACGGTCTGGCTTGGCGTCGATTCGGTTGGTGGGGCGAGCCCTGCGGCCAAGGTTTGAAGCGGGTTGGTGGACCAAGCCGCGAATTCCTGCAAACGCCCTTCGTGACGGGCGGAGATTTTTTGTCGCAAGACCGCCGATTCGGATTCGTCGAGCGGTTGGGGGGAGCGATCGAACCACTCGCCGATGCGGACGCGAGCGACGGCGAGGTCATTGAGTTCGCCGAGTCGTTCCTGCAACGACTCGAGGAGCGGGTAGAGCGATTCGCGGTACGCGGAAGGGAGGGCAGACGAGAGGACCTCCATCGCGTAGCGGAGCCGTTTGCCGGCGATCCGAAAGCGGTGAGTCGCTTCGGCGTCGTGCCAATCGTGCGGGATGGCAAGGAAAAAGGAATCGGCCAAGGGTCGGATCCGCGATAGCGCCCAATCGCCGAGGCGCGACGCGGCGACTTCGCGTCGGCGTTTACCGGGTTTGCGGATTTTCTTCAGCAGCGAGCGGACGCGGCGATCGAAGAGGTCATTATGCCGGAGCTCCTGACGCGCATCGGCGATTTGGGGTCGGATGTCTTCGAGCCGGCGGTTGACGGCGGTCGTGATGGCGGCGGCGCTAGCGGGTTCGAGCTGGGCGAGCCGATCACCGATCGTGTCGAGGTCGCGGGCTTCGTTGGTTGCCCGACGGAAGCGGCGGAGGAGCTTGCGGATTTCGGTACCACGACGCCTCGGGATCACATCGCCATAGACATCGACCGCCGATTCGGCCCTTCGCAGGGCGACGCGGAGCTGGTGCAGCGTCTCGGGATGGGAGAGGGACTGGGAACCGGCAGCGAGTTGACGCTGGATATCGGCGAATCGTTTTCGCAGCGTCGTCACCGCCGCATCGAGCACCATCGCATCCGCCGAAAGCGATGAGAACCATTTGTCCTGACGATCAGCCTTCATGAGCGATGAGACCTTTGCCGGGGTGCCGTCGGCCGAACCGGTCGTTCGAAGCGACGATGAGAAACGAACGAGATGAGTTTACTCCATCCTTCCGCAGCAGCCGCCGCCCGAAGCGTCTTCCTCGGCCGCCGGTTTCGAGACGGGACGCGTTGAAACCGGGAGAGAAGATACGGGAAGGGATGCCCCCTGTTTGGCCGATGCGGCTCGGGAGTCCTTGACGGTTTGGAGGGGCAGGACGTTTGCGGTCGCGTTATTCAGCAATGCGGAGAGGGCCTCGCGGCTGGGGTAACCCATGGTGCTGACGAGACGGTCGTCGATCAGGACGAGTGGGAGCACCTCGGTCCCTTGTTCTTTGATGGCCCGTTGGACTTCGGGGTTATCGAGGAAGGCTTGGGGTTGATGGGCGAGGTTGTAGCGTGCGACCGGGTATCCCTGGCTCCTGAGCCATTCGATATCGCTGGCGAAACGAAGTAAGACGTTGTCGACCTGCGGCCCGCACGCGCCAGTGGAGCAGCACATTGGCTTCTCGTAAATCTTGATCGTCTTCATGAGCGTAGGGACCCTCAAGGAAACCAAAAGAGACGCAAAGTTATGCACGCGACCGGCGCCGCAGCTTCATTTTACACTCGGTCGCGAAATTTTCTCGACCGCTAATTTTTTAGACGGCGGTCGCCTTTTGCGTGGCGAGCTGCCGGTCGACTTCGTTGCTAACGATGACTCCGTAATTGATCGCCCCCAGCCAGCCGCTCATGATGATCCCGACGCTGCCGGCGTGGTACATCCCCTCGACCTGTTGGGGCAGAGCGCGGCTGACGGCGAGCCCTTCGAACTTTGTCCCGAAGCTGGCACCGAGTTGGTGTCGGGTGTAGTGTTGGAAGGTGCGAGGGGTCGCGGCCTCGACCCATTCGATTTTGTTGCGGGCGTCGGGGACGTATTTTTCGAGCGCGTCGATCGTCGTATCGATCAGCTCCTGCTTGCTCTGTTGGTATTCCGTTTCCGAGAGGTTCGCCCAATCGGCCCAGTTCGCGTTGGTGCTGCTGACCACGGCGTGGCGGCGTTTTTTGCCGGGGCGGGTGTCAGGGTAATAGAAGCTGAAGGTGCGGCTGGTGATGTTACGGCTAAGGAGCAGGTCGGTGCGGAAGACGGGAGCGGTGCTGGTGAAGAGCAGGTCGCCCGTTGATTCATCGATTTCGACTTCGGGCTTCATCGCCATGTAGACCTGGGTGCTGCTGTTGTTCAGCCGCACCGCCTCGGCGGCCGCGACGAATTCGGGGGCGAGGGCCTCTTTGCCGAGCATGTTGAGGACGGTCGATTTGAGGTTCGCGTTGCTGACGACGGCGCGGCAGCGGATCGTGCGTCCGCCGACCTCGACCCCCGCGACCTTGCCACCGGTCACGACGATCCGATCGACGGGGCAGCGGATCGCGATATCGACCTTATTCTTTTCGAGTTCGGCCTTCATCCGCGAGACGAGGTCATCGGTCCCGCCCTGATAGATGAAGACACCTTTGCTCATGAAATTGCTGAACACGATCCCGTAAGTAATGGCGGGGTCTTCGAGGGTCGAGCCGTTGGCGTAAGTGATGGGCTCCATCAACATCCGCACGACGTCTTCGCGTCCGGGGAAGAAGCGGTCGAAGAGTTGGCGGGTGGTTGTCGATTGGTCGTCGTAAAAATTCATGCCCCGAGCGGTGTCGAAGAACTCGTTGACCGTCTCGGGGGCGATGCCGAAGCGGGTCGTCAGGAGCCTCGTGAAATCCTCACGGTTGAACGTCGTCGTCAGGGAGAACATCGGGTTATCGAACCGGATGTTCTTGAGTTGGACGATCCGGTCGGCGATATCGGCGTTCCAGTAGCGGCGGCACGACTTGATCATCCCGTGTGGGAAGCCGTGGAGCGAGACGTCAAAAATGTGTCCGCCGGGGCGGAGGAACCAGGTCGCCAAACCGCCGAGCTTGTAGTGCTGTTCGAGCAGCAAGACGCGATGGCCCGCTCGGCCCAAGATGTTCGCGCTGGTCAACCCCGCGAGGCCGCTGCCGATCACCACGACATCGTATTCGTCGGCGGCATCTTTCAAAAAATCTCGAGGCATGGCAAAGCGGTCTTTAGCGGGTGACGGGAACGGGAGGACGGTCGGCCGATCAGCGGCTTGGGTTCACGACTCAGGTACACGACTTGGGTTAATTGGCAGCCGCGCGGGCTTGTTACCTGGGGCCGTTTCGGGTCAGGCCGCAGGGGTGGCACGCACGTGCTGAGGTCGCAGTTTAACAAACCCTCGACTAGAATCGCAGGGCGTCAATCCAGGGGCCTGGGCCGAGGCAGCGGAAGAACCGTACTTTTTGTCTCAAAATGGGGCGAATGCGGACGAGTTGGTGGCCTTTTTTTGACGTGTTTATCGCCGCGGCGGCGTCACGTTTCACATTGACCGTGGGTGGGAAGATGAAGGGTGGGTTGTTCCGATCACCGAGGCTTGCCGCGACGATCCCTGCCGCGGGCGGGGTGGGGTTGGGGGCGATCGCGCTGTTCATCGGCACGGTGTTGACGGAGGGGGTTGGCGTTGGGCAGAGGTTGCTGACCGATTTCGTGATGCCGGCGGGTCTGTTGTGGTTGGGGCTGTTGGCAGCGGCGATTTATCAGTTTCGGATCGGAAACCGCGGGGTCGGTTGGGGCTGCTTGCTGGGGTCGCTCGTCGTTTATGTGACGTATTGCCCGGTGGTGGCTTATCACGCGATCAAGTACGTCGAGACGCCGGCGCTCAAGTTGTCGCCGCTGGACCCATCCGCGCCCGAGTTCGGGACGGTCGTCGTGCTGGGGGGGTGTGCGAAGTTAAACGAGGAGGGCCAGACGGAGCTTGCGGGGACGGGGGATCGGCTGGCGATTGCGGCCAAGATGTGGCATGCGGGGAAGGTCGATGCGATCATTTGCACCGGTTCGGGGCAGCCGTACGAGGAGATCGATGGGCCGCAGACGCATTCGATGAAGCCGACCGATCCGGCGTCGATCGGCGTGCGGGTATTGGAAGAATTTGGGGTCCCGCGCGAGCGGCTCTTTACGTCGCCCGGTGAGAACACATCGGCCGAGATGCGGCACCTCGTTAAGTTTTATGCGAACCCGCCGGAGGGAGTCGACCCGCAGGGGCCGCGGGGCTTGTCGACGACGGCGTGGCATTTGACCCGCGCGATGCGGCTGGCTAGGTCGAACGGTTTGGAATTTCAGCCCCTCCCGAGCAACACGGCGGGGGGGCTGCGGGAATCGGGATTTTCCTTCCGCGATTGGATCCCGAACATGGAGGCGGGGGGCGGGGTGGCGACGGCATACCGCGAATTGCTCGCCAGGCTCGTCGGTCGTTAAGGTTGATGATCAGATCGCACTTTTAAAGGACTGCGATGGTCGGTGAGTGGGGATTGGCGGTTGTGCGGCGTCCCGCGAAGTGGTTTGATGGTGATCTGCCGAGAACGTCGCGTGTTGATTCGGGGGGAGGAACGACCCGAAGGCCGACGCGACGGCTGCCACCAACCCAGCACCGCATGTGACTTCGAAGCCACGCGACACGCCAAAACCACGCGACACGCCAAAGCCGAGCGACAACGCCAAGCAGGGGAACACGCCCGAAGCGGGGCTTGGCGTGACATCACCGCCCCGCAACCGCCCGACAAGGCTCGCCAACCTGCCAGAGATGCTCGACAGTTGGCTTCGCTTTGGCGCCCGGATGGAGGGATGGTCGGCCGACGCCCCGCTGGCGGTTGACGGCGTTTTTGGCGGCGTGCGCGGGCTGCTGGCGATGACGCTGGCGCGGCACACGTCGCACGTGTTGGTGATCGTTCCTCAAGCGGTGGATGCCGACATCGTCGCGGGGGACTGCCAGGCGTTCGGGGAAGTGTTGTCGATGGCGCTGCCGCTGAGCGCATCGGACGGGACGCCCGATTCGATCCGCGACGCCGATTTTGCACAACGATTGCAGGTATTGCAGAAGCTCCGTGCCCGCGGCAGTGGCGACCCGCAGCCGCTGATCATCACGGCTTATGTCGGGGCCGCGATGCAAAAAGTGCCGACCCCCGAATCGGTCGGGAAGGCGACGCGGACATTGAAAGTTGGTCAGCGGATCGACGAGGAGGGATTGAAGCGTTGGCTTGCCGAGGCCGGGTTCCATGGGACGACGGCGGTGCAATTGCCGGGGGAATTCAGCCAACGCGGTGGGATCCTTGACATCTATTCGCCCGACCAACCGGCGCCGGTGCGGATCGAGCTGTTTGATGACGAGGTCGAATCGATTCGGCGGTTCGACCCGGCAAGTCAACGGAGCATCGAGACACTGAAGGAAGTCGAGCTGGCGGCGATCGGCGGCGGGCGCGAAGGGTTCGGGCCGGTGGCGGATTATTTGCCGGCGGACACGATCGTCCTGGTGGTCGACCCGGGTGGGTGCAAGAAGTCGGCCGAGCAGTTGCTGCATCGGCTCGCCGATACGGCGCTGTTTCTCGATTTCGAGTCGCTGATCGCGAGTTTTCGCGGGCATCGGATCGCGACGGCGGCGTCGCTTGGCGAAGCGACGGGGGATGCGCGGATCGACGTTCACGCGACGACGGTGGAATCGTTCAGCGGCGCGATCGACCAGACGCGTCAACGGGTCGATTCGATCGCCGCGGGGCATGACGTCTTTGTCGTCGGGGACACGCCGGCGGATGGGGAGCGATTGACGGAGCTTTTGGCCGACACCGATGCGACGCGGGCGGGCCGGATGCACTTGGTCGTCGCTGATTTGAGCGGCGGCTTTCGGCTAGCGGGGCTGGAGGTATTGGTCCTGACCGGTGCGGAGCTGTTTCATCGCAGCCCGATCCGGCGAGGGCCGACGCGATCGCGAGGAAAGCCGATCGATACGCTCGCGCAGCTCGAGCCGGGCGACCTTGTCATTCACATGTCCCACGGGATCGGGCTTTATCGGGGGCTTCGGCACATCGAGAAGTCGGGTCAGCAGCAGGAGCACCTGACGATCGAGTTTGACGGCGGGACCTTGATCTACGTGCCGGCTTCGCGGATCGGGCTGATCCAGCGTTATGTCGGTGGGACGAATTCGCGGCCGAGGTTGGCCAAGATCGGCGGGACGGGATGGGCGAGCGCCCGCAAAAGCGCCGAGAACGCGGTCAGCGATATGGCCGTCGAATTGCTCGAAATGCAAGCGGCCCGGGCGACGAAGATCGGGATCGCGTTCGACCCCGACAACCATTGGCAACACCAGTTCGACGCGAGTTTTCCCTACACGCCGACGCACGACCAGGTCCATGCGATCGAAGCGAGCAAGGATGATATGGAACGGCCGCGGCCGATGGATCGGTTGATTTGTGGCGACGTCGGTTTTGGCAAGACCGAAGTCGCGATGCGGGCGGCGTTCAAGGCGGTCGTCAGCGGTTATCAGGTCGCGGTGCTGGCGCCGACGACCGTGTTGGCGGAGCAGCACCATCACAGCTTCGTCCAGCGGATGGCCGAATTCCCGATCCAGATCGAAAAATTGAGCCGTTTTGTGCCGGCGGCTCAGCAGAAGAAGATCATCGATGAGGTCGGTCGAGGGAAGGTCGACATCGTCGTGGGGACGCATCGGTTGGCGAGCAAAGACGTGACCTTTTCGAACCTGGGGCTGGTGATCATCGACGAAGAGCAGCGGTTCGGGGTCGAGGTCAAAGAGCGGCTGAAGGCGCGGTATCGCAGCGTCGACGTGATGACCCTTTCGGCCACACCGATCCCCAGGACGCTGCACATGGCGTTGGTCGGCGTCCGCGACATCAGCAATTTGGAAACGCCGCCGGCCGAGCGGATGGCGGTCGAGACGCGGGTCGGCCGATGGGACGACAAGGTCATCCGATCGGCGATCGTTCGGGAACTGAACCGGGGCGGCCAGATCTATTTCGTGCACAACCGGGTCGGGGACATGGGGGCGGTCGCTGACAAGATCCGCAAGATCGTCCCCGAGGTCCGGTTGGGGATCGGTCACGGCCAGATGGACGAGGGGGAGCTGGAACAGGTGATGATCGATTTCGTCGATCACAAATTCGACCTGTTGCTCGCCACGACGATCATCGAGAGCGGGCTCGACATCCCCAACGCCAACACGATCTTCATCGACAACGCGGACCAATACGGGCTCAGCGACCTGCACCAGCTCCGGGGCCGCGTGGGCCGATACAAGCACCAGGCGTACTGTTATTTGCTCGTCGCGCAGAACAAGCATTTGACCCCCGAGGCGTCGAAGCGGTTGCACGCGATCGAAGAGTTCAGCCAGATGGGGGCGGGGTTCGCGATTTCGATGCGCGACCTCGAGATCCGCGGCGCGGGGAATTTGCTCGGTTCGCAGCAGAGCGGTCACATCGCCGCGGTCGGGTATGAGCTGTATTGCAGCCTGTTGGAAGACGCGGTTCGCCAGGCACAAAACTTGCCGCCGAAGTTATCGGCCGACGTCGACATCGACTTACCGGTCGAGGCCTGTTTGCCACCCGATTATGTGGCCGACCTGCGGCACAAGATCGACCTTTATCGCCGGATCGGCAAGATCGACCATCTCGACCAGATCCGCGAGATCGCCGACGAGTTGCGGGACCGCTTCGGGCCGCTCCCGCCCCCCGCGATCCGCATGCTCAAGCTCGCCGAGTTGCGGTTGGACGCCGCCGTCTGGCAGATCGCGTCGATCCAGAGCGAGCCGCGGTTCATGATCCTCAATTATGGCGACCGGAGGCGGAT
>JBEIRZ010000285.1:0-6001 GCA_040375695.1 Planctomycetaceae bacterium | reverse complement strand
TCTTCGATCGCCTCCATCCCGAGTTCGTCCGTCGCCCCGATCGTCATCCCCGCGTTGACGCCGCCGCCGGCCATCCAGATCGTCATCGCTTTGCGGTTGTGGTCGCGGCCATAAGCGGTCCCGCCACGGACGCCATTGTCGGGCGTCCTGCCGAATTCGCCACACCAGACCACGAGAGTCTCGTCTAGCAATCCGCGGCGTTTGAGATCGGCGATCAGCGCCGCGATCGGCCGGTCGACCGCGCTGACCAATTGCCCATGGGCCCGCTGGATGTAATCGTGGCTGTCCCAGCTCCCATGATAGAGTTGCACGAAGCGAACCCCTTGCTCGACGAGCCTTCTGGCAAGCAGACATTTACGCCCGAAGGGATCGGTCGGATCCTCGCCGACGCCATACTCGCGAAGCGTCTCCTCGCTCTCACGACTGAGGTCAAGCAACTCGGGTACCTCGACCTGCATCCGGAAGGCCAATTCATAATTGGTAGCCCGCGCCGCCAAGGCCGCATGTTCGGGGTGACTTTCCTCGTGCCTCGCATTCAATTCGGCGAGGAGATCGAGCGCTTTGCGTTGTCTCGCACGGGTCACGCCATCGGGTGGCAAAAGGTCGAGGATCGGCGAGCCTTTGGGGCGAAGTGCGGTCCCCTGAAAATGGGACGGCAGGAACCCGCATGACCAATTTGACGGCCCGCCCTGTGGGTAACTGACTTCCGGCAAGACGATGAAGCCGGGAAGGTTTTGGTTGGGCGATCCCAAACCGTAAGTTACCCAAGCCCCGATCGCCGGGTCACCTCCGAATCGGTTGCCGGTGTTCATCTGATACATCGCCGTCGGGTGATTGACGCTATCGACCTGACAACCGCGATAAAAACAGAGCTCATCGGCAACACCCGCGAGGTGCGTCCAGTTCTCCGCCATGCTCGCACCGCTCTGACCAGCCCGCACGAACCGGAACGGGCTACGAACGTAGTACCTCTTCCCGCTTTCCATCGCCGAGGCGTCGTCCCCTTGTCGGGTGAATTCCTTCAGGTGCAATTCGTCGAGCTTCGGCTTGGGGTCGAACGTATCGATGTGCGACGGCCCCCCTTCCATCATCAAGAAGATGCAACGCTTCGCTTTCGCCTTTACATGTCCCGGTTTGACCGCCAAAGGATGGGCAGCTTCTTGCGCCACCGCGCGATCTCCCACAAGCGCCGTCAGCGCCAAGGAGCCGATTCCGGCACCGAGCCCGAAGAGACATTCACGACGCGAAACGTGTAGGTCTCGGCGCCGCTGGTGATGTCCCGCTCGCGTGAATGGGCTGACCGGGTGACGTTCAATAGACATGGACGAACTCGTGGGTGTTGAGCAGCGTCAAGCAGACTTCGGCCAAAGCACGTGTCCTGGGATCGACGTCGGCGGGGGCAAGGTCAGGGACGAAATCTTCGGCTTCGTGTAACCTTTGCACGAACCGAAAACGCTCGCCGGTGTTCTCTTCTACCGCTTCGCGTGTGACCTCGCGCGGGGGCTGCTCCGATTGCTTCACCGCCGCACCACTGGCGATCGCGTCGAGCCAATGATCTGAGCAGAGCTTCGCCTCGTCGGCGGTTGGTAATCGACCCAGCGCGAGTTCGAAGCACCGTTTGATCGCTTCCTCGTCCCGTCGGCTTGATTTGGCTAAGTCGCTTGCTGAGGCGGTCGTCTCGCGCACGGCCCGCGCCGCCAGGGCCAGCGCCCGTCGATGGCTGGTTTGCGAGTTGAACAATGCGAAGACCTGTGGCGTGACGAGCGACTCGTTGCGCCCTTCACAGGAGAAGTCGGCGGGGGGCGAGTTGAAGACTTCGAGCATCGGATCGGCAAGCCCGCGAAGTCTCAGCGAATAAATCGACCGCCGATGCCGCTGCGCGGGGAGCGGGTTGGGGACCCAAGGTTCGGCAAATGTCCCCATCACCTGTCGCGGTTGCAGCGCCGCTTCGGCATTGATCTCGGGTCGGTTGGGGATCCCACCGATGGCGAGGTTCAATTCGCCCGAGGCCATCAGCATCGCGTCGCGCAGCTCTTCGGCGGTCAAATGCCGGGATCGAAAGGCGGCGTGGCTGTGGCCTGACGGATCGAGCCGCGCGAACTTTTCTTGGTCAGGGTGCTTCGATCCCCGGCGATACGTCGCCGAATTCATGATCAGCCGATGGAGCGATTTGATCGACCAGCCGTTATCGATCAGCGTCACGGCGAGTTGGTCGAGCAGTTCCGGGTGGGTTGGCGGCTTGCCGCTGGAGCCGAAATTATTGGGATTCCCGGCCAACGCACGGCCAAAATGCCATTGCCAAATGCGGTTGGCGATCACTCGCGGCGTCAACGGGTTGCGTGGGTCGGCGATCCATCGGGCCAGCGCGAGCCTTCGCCCGCCGATCGTCTCGGGGATGGCGGCGGGAACGTGCATGCCGATCGCACCGAGCACCCCGGGACGGACGGGTTCGCCGGGCGAAAAAGGGTCGCCGTTATTGAGAACGCAGGTCGGTTCGAGCTCTCCGGTCCCCTCTGGGTCGGCAGGCACCCGCAGCGGCGCATTGACGCTGGTCAGCTTCGGTGTGCGGCCCGCGTAAACGGAAAGGGCAAACGGTTCGAAGCGATCGAGTTCCCAGCGGAGCCGTTCCAACCCCTTCCTGGCGACCCGTTCGAGCCCATATTCGGCAGGGGTGAAGCCGACCAGTTTCGGCGGAAACTCCTCTTCCGGAACGCCACGCTTGAGCAACACGCTTCGGCCCTGCGCGAAAACGCCGTTGCCTCCACCCTTGCCGCTTCGCGCCGCTACCTCGGCCACAACCGCTTCCCAAACCGACGGATCGCGGCCCGTCGCGACGAACCACTCCCGGGCGTTCTCAAGGAGCTGGCGATCGAGCCGATCGAGCGTCTCTTGGTGTTCCGCTTGACGCTTCAGCAGGTATTGACGCTCGTCGAACCCATGCCGGGTTTCGTCCGGCAAAAAATCGGCTTCGCGCTCGGCGAGCTGGGTCGTCGCGAGTGCCGCTTGCACGGCGTAATAATCGGCGGTGGGGATCGGATCGAACTTGTGATCATGACACCGTGCGCATTGCAACGATTGCCCCAAGAAAGCCTCACCGATAATGTTCGTGACGTCATCAAGGAAACGCTGCCGCGCGACCTTGGGGACTTCCATCCCCGTCAATTCCCAGGGCCCCATCCGCAAAAAGCCGACGGCGATCAGCGACTGCGAATCATCCGGCCGCTCTTCGTCCCCCGCGATCTGCTCGATCACGAATCGGTCGAACGGCAGGTCGCTGTTGAAGGCGCGAACCACATAGTCGCGATACCGCCAGGCGCTACCTCGCTGGTAATCATTGGCCAGCCCCGATGAATCGGCGTAGCGGACGACATCGAGCCAATGTTGGGCCATCCGTTCGCCATACTGGGGCGATGCGAGCAATCGGTCGACAAGCTTCGCGAAGGCCTGATCATCGGTCGCGGGGTCGTTCACATAGGCGTCGATCTCATCGGGTGTTGGTGGCAATCCCGTCAAGTCAAAGGTGGCTCGGCGGATCAGCGTCCGCCGGTCGGCAAGCGGGGCTGGCGACAAACCCGCGGGCAACCGTTCCGCGATCCTCTGATCGATCGCGGTTGGTCCCACTAGCGGCCCGATCGTTGCCGCGATCGGCTCAAACGCCCAAAGTGAACCTTCGCCCGTGCCACCTTCGCCCGTGCCACCTTCGCCCGTGCCACCTTCGCCCGTGCCACCTTCACCCGAAACTGAGTCGCCGGTAGCCGAGTCACCCTTAGCCGAGTCATCTTGGGCAAAGAGTGCCCCCGGCGAAAATGTGATCAAGAGACATGCGCTCAACAGACAAGTACTCAACAGACAAATGAAGGTCACGACCCAAGGGTGTTTGACGCGTCTTATCGAGTGGTCCGCTGGCATCTCAAGTCGCCCCTTGCGCGGGTTTGGCCGGTTCGATAACGGTGACAACCTTCCCGGGCTCGACCGCTTCGACTGTCTGTTTCGCTCCGTCAGGCCAAGTGATTTCGAAGGCGATCGGCAGGACACCTTTGGGGACGCCCCAGTGCAATTGGTAGCTCCCTTGCGAAAGGTAACTGCCGCCGCCGATCACCTGCCGGAGCTGCTCGCCGGCCGTCGTTTTCAAGATCACGCTCGCCCCGATCGCGTCGCGGTTGCTACGCCTTCCGATCAGCTTCAGGCCCACACCAACCCCTTCGGTCGGGGAGCGGTTGATCAGGATGCCGGCCGGCTCGTTGGTGTGGGAAAAGACGAGATCGAGCAGCCCGTCGTCGTTGAGGTCGGCCGCCACGACACCCCGCCCCGTATGCTTTTTGGCGAAATAACTCGGCGGGTCAAAACTCAATTTTTGCAACCGACCGTTGCCGACGTTAGCGATGTAGAGCGGATCCTGGCGAAGGTTATCGTTGCGGGGATGCCGCATCACGTGGCCGTTGGCGACGATCAGGTCTTCGCGTCCGTTGCAATTGAAGTCGCCGGAGGTCGTGCCGAAGCCGACGAGTAGCGTCCCCAGGGCGGTGATCCCGGTCCGTTCCGAAATGCAACGAAAAATTCCTAACCCTTCGTTGCGATAAACGGCGAAAGTTTCCCGTTCGTAGTTGGTCACGAAGATCTCGGGCTTGTTGTCAGAGTCGAGGTCGAAGATGGCTAACCCCATGCTGCCGTTGGGGATCCCCATGTGGTCCATCGCCGTGCCGCTGACGAAGCCGGTCTCTTTGAACTTTCGCCCGCCCTGGTTGATGTAGAGGAAATTGTTGGTGGTGTCGTTGGCGACATAGATATCCAAGAGCGAATCTTGGTTGACGTCCAAGGTGACCACCCCAAGCCCTTTGCCTGCCGGAACCAAACCTGCGGAGGCGTCGGCGAGTTCGAAGGTGCCGTCACCGCGATTCCAATAGAGCAGGTCATCGAGCCCATCGAATTGCTGCGGCGTGCAGACGTCCTGGTTGCTCGGTGGCGGGCCGCTGCATTTGGGATTTTTGTCCCATGACCAATCGACGTAGGTGGTGAGGTACAGGTCGACCAGTCCGTCGTTGTCGAAATCGCCCCAGGCGGCGCTGGAGCTCCAGGTGTTGGGGTTCAGCCCCGCTTCGGAAGCCCGTTCGACAAAGGTCCCATCGCCGCGGTTGTGAAACAGCTGCAGGCCGCCGTAACCGGTGACGAGGATGTCGGGAAAGCCGTCGTTGTCGATATCGGCGATCGCGACGCCGTGGCTGTAGAGCCGGGTGTCATCGATCCCCGCCGCTTTGCTGACGTCTTGATAAACGGCCCCTTCGCCGCCACGCCACAGCGTTGCCGGCTGGCCACTTAGCGGGGATTGCGGTTCGATCACGCCGCCGCCAGGGAAGAAGAGGTCGAGTCGGCCATCGCGGTCATAATCGAGCACCCCGACGCCGCCGCCGAGCGATTCGGCGATCGAGTACTGGTTCGTCTCTTCCCCGTTGCGGTAGACGCTCTTTACCCCCGAGGCTTCGGTGACCTCTTCGAAATCGACTTGATAGGCGGCTGCCGTGGTCGGGGCCTTTGCCTTGGCGGCCGGTTTCGGGAGCGGGGCAGGCGGGGCAGCCTTTCGTTTCTGTTCGCAACCGGTCACGGCGAGCGATGCGAGAACGACCGACATGATCGCCGGCAGGACCGATGGCAGGACGCGTTGATGACGCCGCACGATCGACGACGAAGTCGCTAACCAAGTCGCTAACCAAGTCGCTAACCAAGTCGCTAACCAAGTCGCTAACCAAGTCGATGGCCAAGTCGATGGCCTGGTCGCTGAACGGGACGTTTTCGGGCTGGGCAGCGGATTCGACAAGGGGTTCATCATCGAAACGAGACGTGCGATGGCGTGCCCTTAGGGGGCGGCCGTTTCGGGGTTGGACGCCGCGGCTTCGGCAGCCGCCCGTGGATGGTATTGGGCGAGCGGTTTGAATTGCGGTGACTTCTCTGCCAACTCACTGTAACTCTTAGCCAGCCCGGCGTGGGCGACCTGATGACGTGGTTC
>JBEIRZ010000315.1:0-5344 GCA_040375695.1 Planctomycetaceae bacterium | reverse complement strand
TGCAAAATTATCTGATTCCGGTCGTGATAACTCCATTGTCCGTGTTTAACGTCCTCGACGTAGAAAATCCCTCGGGAATCGACTGCGATCAAAACGCCTGCCGAATAGTCTCCCTCGCCCTCGCTCGACGCCCGATCCCAGTATCGAACACGTTGACAATCCCGCGGGGCTTGCTCGACGAACCGGAACCATTCCCGCCGGAACATCAGCCCTTCGATATCGACGAAATCGCCTTCCAGTTCCTGCTGTGCAAGCCTCGACGAATACCGCTGGCGGATAATGTCGAAAAAATTTGGCGGCAAAAACGGATTGTCGACGGTTCTCGCCCGAACTAAGCCACTATTGGGCTTCGGCTTGTATTGCTTGCCATTGGCGACGATATGCCCTTTTTTTGCGTCAAATGGCTCGCCTTCCAGGGGTTCGAAACATTCGGTAAACGTCCAGTGTTTCGTTCCCCGCGGCGTAAACGTAAGCCAAAGCGGCCCCATTTTGCCCTTAAACCGAAGCGTCGGGATGATAATGTCGAACGCGGCTCGGCTTACTAGGCTCGCTTCGTCAATCCAGACACCAGCTTTCGACGGTCCGGCCAGCTTGTCGGGGACTTCGGCCGACCGGAATACGATTGACGCGATCCCTTTATCGCGTGTCCGCCACCATATTCGCGGGTATGGGCTCAAAATTTGGCGGACGTAAATCCCTTTTGATTTTGCCACTTCCTCGAACGTTGGGAATGTGGTTTCCCGGACGACCCCGGCGTCGGGGGATAGCGCGGTAAACTGCTCGCCGGCCTTGGCTTCATCTTGCAGTGAGTGCGCCCCGATATGCGTTTTTCCGACCCCTCGACCGCCGCAAAATGCCCGCAGCCAGGTTTGTAGGCGTCGAAAAAAAAGCTGCTTTGAGTAGATCGGAAAGGGCCGGACCTTCACCCGTTACCCCTTCGCTTGGCGGTATTGGTCCATCGAAATCGTCCGAAACTGGTCCGCTTCTTCCTGCGTCTCAATCAGCACTTCGACGACTTCAGGGGAATCGTTCTGCGACTCGTTTTTCGATTCGTCGTGCGTTAATCCGAGTAGTTCGCACCGCTGGCGGACCGTCGCGGTAATCGTTTGCAAAAAAGCCGGCGCCCCAGCTTGGTTGATCCGCTTTACCCCGTCTTTGGTTTGCGGCCCCTTCGGAGTGTCGGTCACTTCGTTGACGGTCTGGACCTGATCGCGTTGCGACTTGTCCCAGCCTTCCCAGGCGGCCCGCTCCACCGCATCGAGTTTGGCGACTTCGTGCGAAACTAGCTGATCGATCGATCGTTTCGTCCTGGCCCGCCATCGCTTCCGGGCGACCTTCAAGATTCCGACGACCTCTTTCGCGTCAATTCCGAGACGCGAAGAAATTTCGTCGATTGTGAAATTGCGCACGTAAAGGCCGACCACTTGTGATATCCGCGAATCCCGCTGATCGGCCTTTTGTATTTGCGACAAGATTAGACCTTCGCCGATTCCAGCATTTTGGCGACCTTCGCCCCGTTGATTCCGGGGATTTCACCGCGGAACGCTTGGGCGATTTCGCCCGGCTTCATCCCGTCGGCCGCACAAGCGGCGACCCGCTCCAAAATGTTTTCGATTTCAGGGTGGGGACCACGTTTTCCGGCGTCGGCGGCCCGCATCCTGGCGGCGTCTTCTTGTTTTCGAACCTCGGCCAGCTTGTCAACCGGGTTCATCGGCAGGGAGACGGCCTGACCATCCAGGGGCAGGCCAAGGAAATCGGCCCGTTCTCGGATTTCATCGACCGTCAATCCTTTCATTCGTGCAATTTGCTGGCTCGGGACGTTTTGGGCGATCAATTCGTCCAGCGATTCCGGGGCGACCCGCTTTTCTTTTTTGACCGTCGCCTGCACCCGATAGCGTGTCGACCGCTCGGACCACTGCTTTTCGACCTCTGCCATTGCTTTTCGGTAATTCGGCGGCGTCCACGTCTTTTTGTCGTAATGCGTGCCGGGATTCTCGTATTCTTCGCGGACCATGCGAACGTCCGGGAATCCGTACTGCAGGGCGATTTGCCGGTCGGAGACGTTCTGTACTTCGATGAGCGTCTTGATCGAGTCGGGATAGACGATCCGCGGCGGCTTGGTCTCGAAAATCGTCCGCCAAGCGTGCCACAACTCGGACGAACCGTTGGGGTCGGTGTTTAGCCCGTCGATTTCGAGACCTTCGCCCCATTCGGCCAGGATTTTTTCGAATTTATCGACGGCCAGGACGATCGGCTTCGCGGCCGGCTCGAAGTCGGGGCGGTCGCAGAATTCGATCAACGACTCCCATGCGGTGATTAACGCTTCGCTGACCGATAGTCGATCGACGCCCCGCCACTTCACAAGCGGCGATTGATCGGGCGGGAGCGTTTCCCATTCGGTAATCACCTGACTGACCGATTCGAGTTTCTCTTTGAGTTCTTTTAGCGTGATCATGTTTTTCGTGGTGGGCGTTTGTGAGTTGCGGGAAAGCGACCCCCCGGCCGGCTTTGCTGGATGGAAGCGCCGCCGACCGGGTGTCGAGAGAGACCGGCAATTATAGGCCGAACAGCTTGAGAATCATTGGCAAATACTTCATGACGACCTCGAAAAATGCCGCCCAGTCGCGAGCGGCCAGGACGCCTTCCGGCAATTCTTCGAGATCGCCATTCTGCTCGATTTCGTGGAGAACGTTATCGACGATATTCTCCTTTAGCGCCGGCCGCCTTCCATCGTTGAAAATCGCGGAAAGCCTTCGTCGACGAATCGGCCGCATTTCGGCTGTCTCGATGTGCTGAATGATCGCCGCCTCAACTTCAGCACGATCGACTATTAGCGGCTGCGAGTTGCTTGCCGCTCTGGTGCTTGAAGAACTCGAAACAACGGATACTGAGATAGCCGGCTTGGCGGCGACGGGGCGGGGCTTCGGGCGGCTTTTGGTGGCCATAACTTCCTCAAAACTCGGGGGATGGGACAATCAAAAATTCCTTACCCGTTTGCTTGTCGACGATTCGGCAATTTGCAAACGGGTTGGTCGGGCTGGGCGGCGGTGGAATCGGCGGTTCGGCCGATCCGGGTACGCGAATCATCACGCTATCGGCCGGTCGCTGCCGGTTTTTGACTTTGTAACCTAGTTTTTCGGACTGTGCAAAATCGGCCGCACCCTGCCATGCCTTGCGGTCCAACGACTGCTGGTTGATTTCGGGCCGCATCAGCGACCCCGCGGCCTGAACGTGGGGATGGCCCAATGCGTGACCGATTTCGTGAGCCATGGTGGTAGCGGCAAACCAAAATTGCCACGTCCGGCCGGAATGAATCCGCTGCTCTTTCGGGCGATTACACGAATTGTCGGCGAGATACGACCACGCCAGTGTCGATCCGGAAAGCGGCTCGGCGTCGCACCAGATGTTAGCGCCGGACTTTTCCCAGTTCGGGTTTGGCGTGAGGGAAATGTCGATCGAATAATTCCAGCAATTCATCGCCGCGATCAGCATTTCGTCAACTTGCTGCTGGTTTAATCCTTTCAGCGACTTGAAAACTCGGCCGTACTTCAGCTTGCCGCGGCACGACGTCGGCCAATTTGCTTCCAGGGGTTGATCGGTCGCGTAGAGCCTTGCCCCCTCTGCATCGACCGGGAAATCAGGGAATCCGCACCGCGGCTGCTCGATCAATTCTGCGAATTCGGGATCTTCTGCGTCGTCGGTAGTCGCACGGCCGCGCATGAAATCTTGGTAGCTGATGATCGCGTTGCGGACGTCGGTGTCGGTTAGCGTCAGTTTCGACAGATCAGACGCTTTGACACCGGATCGCGAACCCGGCCGGTTGAAGTGACCAAGTTCAAATAAGCGGCGGATAATTTCTTCGCTTCTCACGTCAGCTTTTCCCCATCGCTTTGTTAATTTCGGCGGTGGCCTGAACGGCCTTTTCGAGCGGAACCGGATCGGCCTGCCGTTCGGCACCTATCGCGATTGAAAGCAGGAACGCCGACATTTTGGCCGCGTCCATCGGCCCGGCGGTCGCGATTCGCTCGGCCGCTTCGGCCCCGATCCGTTCGCGAAACGTCGACCAACCGGTCGGGACCAACGCTTCGACGGCTTGCTTAGTCGCACCAGCGGCCGAATCCGGCGGGAATTCTCCGCGGGAAATTGCTTCCCCTACCTGGCGGTAAACCATCGACACAATTCCGGCGGCGGCCCGGTCGTTTTCGTTTTTCGACCACTCGGCGACCTTGACGCTTAACGCTTCGTCGGGGCTTTGTTCTGGCTTCGGTGGCTCGGGATCGGTCGGTTCTGGCTCTGGTGACGGTGGCGGAACGGGATTGTCGCCAGATCGCAGATCGACGACGGAAGAAACCTTTTTCGCGACCGGAACCCCGTTTGGGTCAGCGCTCAGAAAAAAATACCCCGCATCGGTGATAACTAGCGTCTGTGGGTCGCCGGCTATCGACGGAACATTTAGCGCAAGAGTAAGGGCGACAGTCGCGAAAAAGGATTTCATTTCACTTCCAGGGGATGGGAATCGGAAGTCGTCGAGGTTATCGCCTAATCACGACGCGGGATCTTTCGATTGCCGGCCGACGATCGAGGCTTCGCGCAAATTGGATAGACCTAGATCGGCTCTGCAGATCGCATTGTGAATTGATTGCACAGCCGACGTTTGCCCGTTGTCTTAGGATTATCGCCTGTTGAGGTTCGTGAACGGCCTGAAGTCTCACGGCATGAACCCGCTGGACCTGAACCGCTTGAATCTCCTGGACCGCTTGGACCGGGACCAATTCCACAAGTTGAGCTTGCTCGTATCCGGTCGCACTAGCAGTATCGGCAGGTACTCCAAACAACATCGAAAACGCAATCACCACAAGGGCGAGAAGGACACACACACCACGCATAGTTTTCACCACTCCATCAGGAACAAATAATTAGCCACCTGGCCGCGTTCCTCATCGGTCAAGGGCGTCAAATCTTTCGGCATTTCGCCGGAAAGTATCGATCGCATCACACTTGCTTTTTCTTCTGCCGATAGCGACTTCGACCCGTCGAGCACAATTCCGGCGGCTGCGTTTTGTGCCGAATGACACTTCGCGCACTTCTCGGCAATGACACCAGATTTTGCGGCCGATCGTGCTGGCTCCTGCTCGGACTGTAAAAACGCGCGAAACTTCCGCAGTAATTTAGCTTCCTCGATTGCTTCGCGGTCTTCGTCGTGCTTCGACGCGATCACCGCGGCCCGATACGGCGCACCGACGAGAAATAACACCCTAGCAGGTTCGGCGTGCTGGTAAATCACCTGCGATTGCGTGACGATTTTCGCGGCGGCGGCGGACGGGTGGCAATCGCTGGCCAGGGC
>JBEIRZ010000189.1:0-8545 GCA_040375695.1 Planctomycetaceae bacterium | reverse complement strand
CTAAGCCTGATCGATCACCAGGTTCGCGCGAACACGTCGCGGGTCACCGACGGCACAGACGACTTGAACGCTTTCGATTAATGCCACCGCGTTGACCGGGTCTAGCGGCGAACCCGTCCATCCGGGTAAGCGGGCCCACCCCGTCAGTCGGCTGCGTTCCCCTTCCTGATCCGTCTTCCTCGCCGGCGCGAAGACGGTGCCATCGATCGGTGAGCGAATCGTCAACCGCCGCAGGTCTTCTTGCAGCAGTTCGAGCTGCCTGCGGGTTTCGGCGAGCGTCGTCTCTTCGCCCGGGATCATCGCCGATAATTCGGCATCACCCGCTTGCAGCGTCCGCATGTTTTCCAGCCGCGTTTCGAGGCGATCGACTTCCCCTTCGAGCCGTTGGATTTGCAATTCGAGTGTCGTGTCCCGGAGCGTGACGAGCGTTTGATCCGCGCGGACCGATTCGCCGTCGCGGACCGCCGTGACGAGCGTCCCGCCGACGGACGCGTACAGCGATGTCGCCTGATCGGGCTCGATCCAAAACGGCGCTTTGACCCGCGCCGGAAGTGGCACGGCGACAATCGCCGCCAATATCGCCGCCAGCGTTAACGGGCGAAAAAATGTCTTGGGGTTCGACAGCGTGGCACGCGTCGCGGGGGAGGCGATCGCCTTGGCCATCGTCTTGGCGGGGCCCGACATCATCCCGACGGCGACCAGACCTCCCAACAGCCAAGCTAGCACGGCGAGCCCTTTCGGTTCGAGCAACCGATACGCCGACCAAAGCAGCCCGATCAACAGTACCCAGCGGTAGAGCGTCGATGCCACGGCGTACAACACCAGCAGCGCGACCCGACTTTTCGATTGCGGTGTTTGGGGACGGTCAGACGATGGCTTGCCGGTCAACAGCCGCGTCAAAACACGCCTCACCGCCGCCCGTGATTCCTGCCACAGATTTGGGATTTCGAACGCATCGGCGAGGACGAAGTAGGCGTCGGACCGGATCAACGGGTTGGCGTTGAACAGGAGCGAAGCGATGCAAGCGAGCGCCATCACTTGCAGCGCCGTGTCGTGGACCCAGCCCGGTTCGCTGAACCACCAGACGAGCGTCGCCACGGCGGCCAGGACCAGTTCGACCATGATCCCTGCCAACGAGATCAGCACTCGAGACGATTTGTTCGTTAACCTCCAGGCGTCGGAAGTGTCGCAATAGAGCGTCGGGGTGAGTGCCAACAGCAACACGCCGATCTCGCGACAGGACCCGCCGAGGTGCCGGCTGACAAACGCGTGCCCCAGTTCGTGCAGCGCCTTGGTCATCGCCAAGACGCCGGCCAAACCGAGGAGCGATCGGGTCGCGAAGAACTGTTCGACACCGGGAAGCCGCGATCGAAACGCGTCGAACCGCGTGACGACCATCAACAGCGCGACGATCACCAGCGCCGCATAGGCCACCAGCATCGCGGGAGAAAAGAGCCAAGCGACGTGGGGGTAAACGCGATCGATCGCTTGGCGTGCGGAAAACCCCGGAAGGCGGATCGCCAACGGGTTCGTCAAGGCCGCGAACGAGCGATCGCGCCGTCGCTTCAGGTGACGCCGCGCCAAGACCTCGCCTTGTCCCAGGGCGTCGATGCCGCGATCCCCGGCAACCAACCCCTCGCCGACGATCAGCCCCAGTTCGTGCAATTGGAAGAGGAACCGATTGAGCGTCGCCAGCGAGGTGCGGATCGGGTAGAAGCGTGAATCGAAGGCCCGCTTGAGCCCCATCAAGTCGGCGTGTTCACCCAACCCACGGAGGATGAAGCACTCTTCGTCGCGAAGGCGAAAGTACTTCAGCGTGACCGGGTCTTCGACGATCCAGTGGCTGGTGGAACCGACGCCATGAGGGGTCAGGACGAGCTCCGGACGCATCCGCACGCCGAGCCTCGTCATGGCTTGGCGACCTTCGCCACGGCGCTGGTCCCGGGCCGAACCAGGAGTTTTGGGTTATCGAATTCGGCCCAGACCCGGACCTGCGAATTGATCGGGTCGACCTCGGGGCTGACGAAGCTGATTTCGCCGTCGAGCTCGATCGTCGCCCCTTCGTCATCTTTCGTCACAACCTGCACCGCACGGCCCAGGAGCGACAATGGCCCTTGCTCGGCAGGGAGGAAACCTTCGATGCGGAGCCGATCGAGCCGGATGATCCGCGCGACGACATCACCGGGCTGGACCCATTCGCCCCGCCGCCGAAGGACTTCGACGACCATTCCCGGGATCGGCGTGGCGATGCGACGGAGCTCGAGCTTGTGCCTCGCCACCTGGTGTTCGTTTTCGGCGATGTCCCGCTGGAGCCCCGCGATGGCACGCTCCTGCTCGGCCCGACGCGTCTCGATCTCGCCCTGTTCGACCATCAGCCGCAGTCGATCGAGATCGGTCTGCGACACCGACTTTGCATACCGGGCGTTCGATTCGAGC
Organism: Planctomycetaceae bacterium; assembly: GCA_040375695.1. Classification (GTDB taxonomy): domain Bacteria; phylum Planctomycetota; class Planctomycetia; order Pirellulales; family Pirellulaceae; genus UBA6163. Next base: position 6,109 of record JBEIRZ010000189.1, on the reverse strand, counting down.
GAACGGTTGAGCTCGGCGCGGGCGACGTCGGTCGTCTTCTTCGCATACGTCTCGTCGAGGTCGCTTTCGAATTTTTTCAGCGCGATGTCCGCTTCCGATCGTGTCCGTTCGAAAAGGAGCCGCACGTCTTCATCGCGGAGCTTCGCGACCGGGGCCCCGACCGAGACCATTTGTCCCGGCTTCGCCTGGATCTCTTCGATCACCCCCGCTTCGTTGGAGGGCAATTCGACCTGATCGACCAGCGTCACGACACCGCCGAATTCGATCGACGATCCGGCGGTTGAGGGAGCTGCCGCGGAAGAGTTGGTCGTTACAGCAGGGGCTGTCGTTTCAGCAGCGGCGTCCTTTGCGGATCGGCCGGGCGGTTCATCGGCCAGCAGTGGTGTGGTGAGGGCCAAGCGGAAGCCGAGCGAGCGGATGGCAAATGGGATCATCGGGGTTGCTCCGGTTCGCAGATGCGGCCTGTGAAAGGTTGGGAAGCCCGCCGTCTGTGGGGTCGAAAGGGTCGGCCGGGACGCTCGCGGTTGGTGTCGTGACATTTTAGGGGTTGGCGAGGTGGGGGCTAGAACGGGAGCCACAGGCGGACGGCATCAAGGAATTCATAGAACCAGGCCTCGCCGAGTGATCCGCGGCCGCAAGGGATGCTGGCGATCGCGGTCGCGCCTGGGACAAGGTCGGGTGTGGGGACAAGGTTGGGTGTGGGGACAAGGTTGGAAATGGGGGGAAGATCGAGGTCGACGGTGACCAGCAGCGAAGCCTCGCCCGATTCGTCGATCTGCGTGCGGCTTGACCATTGGGCGAGTGTCCCGTCGATCCATTGCCCAGGCGCGGTTGTCAGCGCGACCTTGACCTTGGCCGGGAGGCCATCGATCGTTGTGATCGCACCCCCTTGCGATGCGGTGAGCCCCTTCGATTCGGGTGACCCATTCGTTTCAGTGAGCCCGTTTGTTTCAGTGAGCCCGTTTGTTTCAGTGAGCCCGTTTGTTTCAGTGAGCCCGTTTGTTTCCGCCGATCGGCTGTCGGCAAGGGAGCCGGTCTCCCGCCGGTGGTGCCCGAGGAGGCGTCCGGATTGGCGGGCGGGGACGCGGAATTCGCCCTGCCACGGGCCTAGGGTGTCAGCGATGGTCAAGAGCGAATCGCCGCGACGCAGCGGCCGTCCGGTTAAGCGTTGCTGGGTGTTCCAGGTCAAGACTTGGCCGGTGAGTGGGGCCCGGACCGTCAACCCTTCGCGCTGTTTTAGCAGGATCTCGGCACGTTGTTGCAGCGACCGGATCTCTTGGTTGATCAGGTCTTCTTCCGCCGTCAGCCGGCGTTCGCGGGCTCGTGATTCGGCGTCACCCGGGCGTATTTGCAACCGCTGCGATCGGGTCACGGCGAGCCGTTGCCTGGCGACCCCGAGTTCCCCATCGACACGTTGCGATTCGAGATCGAGTTCGGTCGAGCGGAGCTCCAACAGCGGTTGTCCTTGGGTAACCGTTTGGCCGGAATCGACAAGGACCGCGATGACGACACCGTCCCTGGGGGCGAAGACGTCTTGGCGACGGGTCGGGACGATTTCGCCTCGGGCCCGGACGCGGATTTCGGCGGGGATGAGCAGCAGCAAACCGATCGCCGTTGCCGCGATCGCCGCGGTCGCGACGCCCCATGCGGGCCAACGTGACAGCCACCGGCGATCGGCGAGGCGGAACCAAAAGCCGCGGCCCGGGATCCGCTCGACACGCCCCGCATTGATCACTGCCGCGGTCGCCAAAGGGGCGATACGCTTGAGCGTCTCGCGTTGCGCTGGGGTCAACGGTTCGCCGAACCGCTCGGCGATGATCAAGGCGATCGGCTTAGGAGACGGCGACGCATCGGGCGAGGCCGGCAGGATCGGTTCGATCGCCAGCGACGTTGCCGGGGCGACGTCGAGGTAATCCCCCAGAGGCTCGGCGATCTGTGGCGGCAGTTCCGTCGCCAAGGCCTCCCCATCGGCGGCCGAGTACCAAAACGTTTCACCCGTTGCCGCGATCCGCTCGCCGAGCAATTCCAGCCGCTGGGCCGAAGGGCTGTGGCGATGGACATGTTCGGCGCCGCTGACCGCCGCCACGGCGAAGCGATTGCCGCGGCGGACCAACACCCAAACCCGATCGCAACCGATCAGCGGTCGTGCCTCGTTGGCGATCGCATAGGCGGTCTCCGTCAGATCGAGCGACGCGTGGATCCGATTGGCGAAGGTGTCCCAACCGGTTTGTCGCGAGAGTTTCTTTTCGAGCTCGCGGCGGGTGCCGAGGGCATGGGATCGCGCGACGATTTCCGCGACCGCGGCGGCCAATTCGAGCTGACGCGGGCCCGCCGCGGGGCGTGCCGCTTCCGCTTCATCCCAACGGATGGCGACCGCACCCCGATCGCCATCGATCGACGTCCAGGGAACGAGCATCAGCCGTGCGGTCGGCCTCGAGGGGGTTTGGGAACGGATCACCTCGGCGATGCGGGCCGGCTCGACACCTGGGATCGGGGGCACGTCGGTGAGCCCAACGGGGCCGGTTGCGGATGGCCAAATTCGGGCCAGAGGGTTGTTGTCGGTGGGGCGAAGTGTCGCTGACCCCGGGGCCGTAACCTGGGCGTCGATCCGCGATCCCTTCCTCTCCAGCCAAACCTCGACCCGTTCGATCCCCAGCCCCGCGAGTTCACGCTGCAGTTGGGTGAAAAAGCTTTCGGGGTCGGATGCCGACTGGGCGATTTCGCCCAACCGATCGAGCAAATCGTCGACGGCGGCGGTCGACCATTGGGGCTGGCCGGCGCCGGCGGGCGTGGGGTCGGATGATTTGGGGGGTGAGTTTTCCACAGGTAACCCTAAACCCTGAAGGGCGGGCGGGCCAACGAACTTTAGAGAATCTTGATCATTTTACCCCCGCCGCGGCCCCAGTTTCGGAGGAAGCGTCAAGCTTGAACGGCCAAGACGGAATCTTTGTTTTTCCTGATACGACGGTTCGATACCCGACAGATAGCAGAATCCGTAGACCCGCACTGGGGGGCACGATCGCCAAAAGCGAAGGAATCGGTCCGAAACGTCTTGTCGGAATCTCATGAATCAGCGAGCACCACTTATCGGCCTGCTTTGCACGGCCCTCGCGGCGGTAACGTCGTGGGGTTGTCGCAACCCGCGCGTCGAGGTGCCGCCGGCCCGTGAGGTCGCGCTGTTGCCCCCCTCGGTGTGGCAAATGCGACCCGAAGCGACCGGTTCGGACGTGATCATCGTCAATCATGAGGTGGGACCCAGGACGATCGCCGACATGGCCGGCGCCGGCCGCTGGGAATTGACCTTGCAGGAGGCGGTTCGGATCGCGCTGAGCAATTCCCCTGTCCTTCGTGACCTCGGCGGGACGGTGATCCGGTCCCCCGAAACGACGGTGACGGCGCTCGACCCGGCCGTCGTCGAGACCGACCCGCGGTTCGGCGTCGAAGCGGCACTGAGCGAATTCGATGCCCGCCTCGATTCGGACTTTTCGAGCGAACAGATCGACCGAAGATTGAACAATGAAGCGGCAGGTGATAACGGTCTTCTCAATGGCCGGATCAATTCATGGGACACCGGCTTGTCGAAACGGACCGCATACGGTTCGAGATTTTCGTTGCTGCAGCACATCGATCACGATGTCGACAACAACCCCAGCAACACTTTCGACGGCGGGGCATGGAACGTCTGGTACCAAGCGGAGGCGAGGCACCCGTTGATGCAAGGGAGCGGCCTTCGCTTCAACCGCATCGCCGGCCCGAATTCACTGATCGGCAATTACAACGGCGTGATGATCGCGCGGATCCGCGCAGATGTCAGCGTGACCGAGTTCGAGGTGGGCTTGCGGGACTTTGTCAGCAACGTCGAAAACGCCTATTGGGATTTGTATTTCGCCTACCGTGATCTCGACGCGAAGGTCCGCGCCCGAGACGCGGCGCTGGAGACATGGCGGCAGATCGAATCGTTCTATGTGGCCGGGCGGAGCGGGGGTGAGGCCGAGCGCGAGGCCCAGGCCCGCGAACAGTTCTTCCGCTTCGAATCGGAAGCGCAGGACTCTTTGGCCGGACGTCCGCTCGACGGGACACGCACCAACAACGGCTCGTTGCCCGGTACGTTCCGCGGCTTGCCCGGGGTGTTGGTCAACGAACGCCGGTTGCGGCTGATCATGAACGTTCCCCCCGACCCCGAACGATTGATCTTGCCGATCGATGAACCCCCTGCGGCGAACGTCGTCTTCGATTGGCCCACGGCGACGACCGAGGCATTGACCCGCAGGGCGGAGCTGCGTCGTCAGCGATTGGTCGTCAACCGGCACGAGTTGGAACTTGCCGCCGCAAGGAATTTTCTCCTGCCGCAACTCGACCTCTTCGGTCGGTACCGTGTCCGCGGTTTTGGCAATAACCTCATCGACCCCTCTGGGGATAACGACCCCTACGGCAACGCCTATCAGAACCTGACGAGTGGCGAATTCAACGAATGGCAGGGGGGGTTGGAATACTCGATGCCGGTCGGATTTCGCCAAGCCCGCGCCGCCGAACGGAACGCGGCACTGCGGCTGAGCCGCGAACGGGCGATGCTCCGGGCGCAAGAACAAGAGGTCGTCTACGGGTTGGAATTGGCGATCGCCGAAGCCGCCCGGGCGCACCTCGTGATGCAAACGAATTACAACCGCTACCTCGCCGCGACCCAACAGGTCGATTCCGTGAAGCTCGCCTTCGAAGGGGGACGGCTCGACCTGATCTCGCTGCTCGATGCCCAGCGTCGGCTCCCTGAAGCCGAGAGCCAGCATTATCGGTCGCGGACCGAATACGCGATCGCGCTCAAAAACGTCCACTTCGAAAAAGGGACGCTGCTAGAATACCTCGGCGTGATCCATGCCGAAGGTTCATGGCAAGGCCTGATCTGCGGGATGCAACCCGGCGTATCGGGGGCCGAAGTGATGATCCCCCAAGGCGACGGCGTCCCCGAGCAACCCGATTCGGCCGATGCACCCAAGGCAAACGGGCCCAGCGATCCCGGTGCGCAGAAGGCTCAACAGCCCGATACTCCCGAGGCGGAGAACCGCCAAGGCAAAGCGGACGACGCGCCCGAGCAATCAAGATCCGAGCAATCACCATCCGGGCAATCACCATCCGGGCAATCACCAATAACCGGAAAGTCCGAAAATACTCAGGGCGGCCGGCCGCAAGGGGCTCCGGCCACTCGCTCGAATGATGATCCGAAAGGGCGTCCGTTCGACCGACCGGCAAACACCCCTGAACCGATCCCGACCCCCAAACCTTCGTCGCCCGTCCCGCCAACGACCGGTACGGTCATGCCGCCAACGACCGGTACGGTCATGCCGCCAACGACCGGTACGGTCATGCCGCCAACGACCGGTACGGTCTTACCACCAGCAAGCGGTGCGACCGGGCCGCGTCCGGTACCACCACCGCTGCGGAGGCTGGGGAGCGGCGGCCCGGCGAGGGTCGCCGCGGGGGCTGCGGGGATGATCGAATCTGACGTACGATAAGGGGCGCATCGCCGAGGGCTGCCCCTGGCGTGAGTGATCCCTCGGACCCGATCCGTACGATGAGCCCGCTGATGATTCGAAAACCCAGGTCGCTTCGGCGCCGGCATGCCGTCGCCCCGTCCCTTAGCCTGTTGGTCCCCATCCTACTGATCTCGATCGCCCTGCTGCCGACACCGACCTTGACCGCGCAAACGACCCGCTTCGCCGCCTTCAACATTTGGGAATTGACCCGCGAAAAGCTCGATCGGGTCGACCCGCAGGGCGGCGAAGGGACCGACCCGCAGTTGCGATTGGCAGCGGCGATCATCCAACAGGTTCGGCCCGATGTGCTGTTGATCAACGAGATCGATCATGACGACGGCGGCGAGAACGCGTTGCTCTTCGTGCGGCGATACTTGCGGGTCCCACAGCGGGGCGGGGAGGCGATCGATTACCCGCACGTTTTCTTCGCACCTGTGAACACCGGCGTCCCGTCAGGTTTTGACTTGAACAAGGATGGCGCCGCCGATGGCCCCGATGACGCCTGGGGATTTGGAAAGTACCCGGGACAATACGGCATGGCGGTGCTGAGCCGTTACCCGATCGAGCCCGATGCGACGCGG
>JBEIRZ010000119.1:0-12394 GCA_040375695.1 Planctomycetaceae bacterium | reverse complement strand
GGCCCAGGTTACGGGTGGCCCAGGTTACGGGTGGCCCAGGTTACGGGTGGCCCAGGTTACGGGTGGCCCGGGTTACGAGTGGCCCGGGTGACAAACGATCCTAGGTTCGGGTAGCCTTGGGAAAGCCTGCGGCACGTCAGCTTTTGGTGAGTTCGAATTGGGGCTCGAAGGCGGTATCGAACGAGTACACGTTGTCGAAATCTTCACGGCGATCGGATTCGCTTTTCCGCATCTGTTCGATCTCGATCAGGTTATAAACGATCGAGCCGAAATCGCTGGTGGTGCGAACACCCCAGCTCTCAAGGACCATCACGGCGAGGTAACCGTACTGTTGCAAGCCATAAAGCCGGCAGGCCTCGCAGAGCTGTTGTCCGGTGATGTGGGTGCCGACGCGACTTTGCGGTGCGATCTCCGATTCGGCGGAGGGCAATTTGCGGATCGCGGGGAGGTCGCTGCTATTGTCGTCGATCTCTGGGCCGGCGGGTTCGTTGTCGTTAACGAACAGCATGTTCTCTTGCGCGAATGCTAGCGCTTCGCGGACGAAATGGTAGGCCTCGTATTTGTACCTGGGGTCCCGTTGCAACAGTTTGTACATCGTTTGGAACGAGAGACTCATGACTCAGAGAAACTCCAGCCGACGAAAAAGAAAAGGTTCGACCGCGTGTCCGGCCTGGTCGCCGTCGGGGATGACCTCGCGACAACCGACGGCATCGGTCCAAGCCATTAAACTCGGGACGGCGGTGCCTCTATGGTACTCGGATTCTGCCGCTTCAAAATCCCCTCTTCGAGATGAAGGTTAAAAAGGGGTGCCGTGGGTCGGATGGGGTGGGGTCAATAGGAGAATGCGGCGGCATCTTCTTTCGGGGCGGGCTGGTAACCCGAGGGTTCCATGGAGCCGCTGGCGCGCCCTTGGCTGAGGCTGCGGACGGCGCTGCTGTAACCGAAGAGTTCTTTGAGGGGGGCGTGGGCGGTGATGACGGTCATCTGGCCACGACTTTCGGTCTTCGAGACCATCCCGCGGCGTTGTTGCAGATCGCCGACGAGTTCGCCCATGTAGGCGTCGGGGGTGCTGATTTCGAGCCGCATGACCGGCTCGAGAAGGACCGGCTGGGCCTTTTCGATCGCCTTATCGAAGGCGTCGCCCGAGGCGATCCGAAAGGCGATCTCATCGCCACCTTCTTCATCGACTTCGCCCCCCAGCAATTCGATTTTCATCCCGGTGAGCGGGAAGCCGGCGATGACGCCGCCCCCTTGGGAACGCTGGACCAATTCCTGCAGCGCGACGGCCCGCAGGTTGGGCGGGAAGGAAGACTCGGCGGGGACGCGATCGATCACTTGGACAGGGGCCGAGACGTCATCGAGCTTGGAGACCCTGACCCGCACCCGTCCGAAGAGCTGTTGCGAACCCATCTGACGGTTGCATTGCCCTTCGACCTCGGCGGCGGACGCGATCGTCTCGCGGTAATTGACCCGAGGCTTATAAAACTTGACCTTCAGGCCGAAATCGCGGGTCAAGCGGTGCTGGATCACTTCCAGGTGAAGTTCACCCATCCCGCTGATCAGGGTCTGGCCGAGCTCTTCGTTTTCGATCGCGCGGAAGGTGGGGTCCTGCCGTTTGATCATTTCGAGCGTTTCGTGGAGCTTCTTGCGATCGGCGGTGCTTTCGGGTTCGATCGCCATCGAGAGGACGGTCTCGGCGAACTTGATGCTCGGCAGTTCGATCGCTTCGCGGGTGTCGCAGAGGGTATCTCCGGTGATCGCGGCCCGGGGTCCGATGATGCAACAGATGTCGCCGGCACGGATCATGTCGATCTGGCCATCGCGATCGCGTTTGCTGGCGTGGATCTGCCAGAGCTGCGCGACGTTTTCTTTGGTATCGCGGTTGGGGCAAGCGACGCGTGAGTTTTGGGAGAGGGTGCCGCTGTAGACGCGGATCCAATAATTGTCACCCGTCTTGGCGGGCAAGATCTTGAAGACGAGGGCGCAGAACGGCTCCTGGTCGCTCGGTTTACGGTGCAGGATGCGGTCGCGTTTGGCCGGGTCGACACCTTCGACGGGTGGCCGATCGAGCGGGCTTGGGAGGAAGTTATTGACGCCGGTCAACAGCGGCTGGACCCCTAGGCCGTGGAGTGCGGAGCCGCAGAAAACGGGTTGGATTTGACGTGCCATCGTCGCCTTGCGGAGCGTCTCGATGATCATCTCGCGGGGGACCGGTAGGTCCTCTAGCGCCAGCGCCGCGGCGTCCTCGTTCAGTTCGTAGACGACTTCCAAGAGCTGTTCGCGCCACAGGGTGGCGTCGTCCCGATATTGTTCGGGGATCTCCAGGTAATTGATCACCTTGCCATCGGTGGCGGGATCGAATTCGAGCCACTTCAGATCGATCAGGTCGATGACCCCGGTGAAGGGGTTGCTGGTGTGGCTGGGTCCGGCCCCACCGGGGATTTGGACGGCGACGGGTCGTCCTCCCAAGCGGGGGCCGATGTCGTTGAAGACGGCGTCGAAATCGGCCCCTTCGCGATCCATCTTGTTGATGAAAACGATCCGCGGGACCTGATAACGGTCGGCCTGGACCCAAACCGTCTCGCTTTGGGCTTCGACCCCTTCGCGGGCCGAGAAGACGACGACGGCCCCATCGAGGACGCGGAGGCTCCGCTCGACCTCCGCCGTGAAGTCGACGTGACCGGGTGTATCGAGGAGATTGATATCGTGATCTTGCCAGCGGAATTTAACGCAGGCGGCAAAGATGGTGATCCCCCGTTCCTGTTCTTCGGGGTCATCATCGGTGTCGGTCGTACCGTGATCGACACGGCCGACGCGGTGTTTGGCACCGCTGACGAAGAGCATCCGTTCGGTAACCGTTGTCTTGCCGGCATCGATGTGGGCGATGATGCCGATGTTGCGGATACGATCGATTCCGGTGGCCATGGGGCGGGGCGGGTCGGCGGGAATGGACGGGGAGATTTTGGTGGCGCGTGTTCAAACGAAAAACCGCGACCGGATCAGATCCGGCCGCGGCTTCAGTGTATCGGATGAGGCGAGTCTTACCACGCGAAGTGGGCGAACGCCTTATTGGCATCGGCCATACGGTGGGTGTTTTCACGCTTGGTGTAAGCAGCCCCTTCTTTCTTGTAGGCCGCGACAAGTTCATCTGCGAGCTTGAGGTGCATCGGGCGGCCCTTCTTGTCGCGGACGGCGGCGAGGAGCCAACGGATGGCAAGCGATTGCTGGCGGGTCCGGTTGACCTGCATCGGGACCTGGTAGCTGGCACCACCGACCCGCTTGCTGCGGACTTCGATGTAGGGCTTGACGTTTTCGATAGCGGTCTCGAAGACCTGCACCGGTTCGACGTCGGTCACACGCTTGGCGATCTCATCCAACGCGCCGTAAAAAACGGATTGGGCGACCGTCTTCTTGCCATCGTACATCAGGCAATTGATGAACTTACCGGCCAGTTGCGACTTGTGTCGCGGGTCCGGCTTCAGCATCGTGCGGCTGGCAGTGATATTTCCCATCGGAGACTATCGAAACGTTGCTTAAGGGTGAGTGAGACTGTGGGATACGGGGGATCGCGATGCCGCTTACGAAGGCTTCTTGGCGCCGTAACGGCTACGGGCCTGCTTGCGGTTGGCAACCGCCAGGGTATCGCGAGAACCACGAACGACCTGATAGCGGACACCCGGAAGGTCGCGAACGCGGCCGCCGCGGACCAAAACGATCGAGTGTTCTTGGAGGTTGTGACCTTCGCCTGGGATGTAGACGGTGACTTCTTTGCCGTTGCTCAAGCGAACACGGGTGATCTTGCGAAGGGCCGAGTTCGGCTTCTTCGGGGTCATCGTGCGGACCTGCAAGCAAACCCCTTGCTTTTGCGGGCATTTTTCGAGCACCGGCGACTTGCTGAAGGTGCGTTTTTGCTTGCGAGGCTTACGAACGAGCTGATTGATTGTTGGCATCAGGTCAAAATCGGTAGGGCGGCAGCGTCTTCCGGGACGCCCCCACAGGACGCGTCAAACGTTGAAAAAATGCGGACAAAACGCCAGTAAAGATAATTTATCGGGCGATTTGAGCTGGTTAGTATCCGGGCGGGCGAAGTTTTGTCAAGGGCTAGTCGTCGATGACCGCCTCTTTGATCGCCCGAACGATCGCGACCCGATTGCGGTAACCGACGAGTAGCCGATCGACGTCGATCCCCAAATGCTTGGCTAAGTGAATCGCCAAGTCGACGTCCCGAATGCCATGATATTGGTTCGTCCGGCCGGCGTCGGTGTAGAGCGTTTGGGAACCGTCCACCCCCGATTCGAAGGCATCGGCGAGCTCCGCCACCCATTGGGGCGGGACCCCACGCAGCTCACAATGCGCTACCGACCAAACATGGTCTCCCGTACATTCTTCGAGCAAGGCCAACGCGTGCAGGCGTGGAAGGGGGCTCATCGGTCGGTGTCGCGGCTGGGTCGCATGGGATGAAACGGCTGGGTTCCGGGCAGGGCGTGAGATCGGGCCAAGCAGGACCCGCCCGGGCATTGCGTCAAGTCTAATCGATTCGCCGCTTACTCGATGTCGCCGAGGTATTCTTGGCGGACCTTCGGGTGCTGCTTGACCTCGGTGGGGGTGCCGTTGATCAACACTTGGCCTTGGTAGATGACGTAGCACCGGTGGACGGTATCGAGGATTTCACGGGCGGCGTGGTCGGTGATCAGGACGGCGATCCCGGAATCGGCGAGCTGCTTGATGACGAGCTGGATCGACTGGACGGTCACGGGGTCGATCCCGGCGAAGGGTTCGTCGAGCATCACGATTCGCGGGTTACTGACGAGGCAGCGGGCGATTTCCAAACGCCGGCGTTCCCCCCCCGAGAGCCCCGCCGCTTTGCTCTTGCGGATGTGCGTGATGTTGAATTCTTCGAGCAATTCGTCGGTCCGTCGCATCCTGGCTTTCCGATCGACGCCGAGCAGTTCGAGCAATGCGGAGATGTTTTGTTCGACGGTCAGCTTCTTGAAGACGCTCGGTTCTTGAGGGAGGTAACCCATACGGCCGTCGCGTGCCCGGCGGAACATCGGCCAGTCGGTGACGTCTTGGCCGCTGAGGTAAACGCGGCCGCGATCGGGGAGGACCATCCCGCAGATCATTCGGAACGAAGTCGACTTACCGGCGCCGTTGGGGCCCAAGAGCCCGACGATCTCGGCCTCGCCGACGTGCAGGTTCACGCCGTCGACGACATGCCGCCGCCCGTAAGTCTTGTGCAGGTCGACCGCTTGGAGGATCGGCATGTCTCCCGGGGCGGCATACCCTTCTTGGGCATGGACGCGTGGGGTCGTAGCGGCCGCGAAGGGGGGGACGTCAGCGACCGACGTCGGGGGCGAGTAGACTTCCATGCGATCGAGATCCTGGTGCGAGGCCGAGCCATCGCCAAGAGCTTAACCGATCCCCCGGCAGGGGCCGCAAGGCGAATCCGAGATCCGCCTTGCAAGCAAAACGAGACGGGACCTTCCAAACGAGGCGCGGCGAGCGATTCAGCCGCCGCGGCGCCGACCGACCACGATCCCGATCCCCACCAGCAGCGCGATCAGGTCGACGGGGATCGGGACCGTCCGCTGGTTGACGACCCGTTTCACCTCTTGGTGCTGGGGCGCCGACTTGTCGAAATCGAACCAGAGATCTTCCGTCCCCGAGGGCCAGGTGTTGTCGTCGAAGGCGGTGAGCCACGCGTTGCCGAGCTTTTCGGCGGCACCTTGCGGGAGCGCCGCGCCGATCAGTTGTTGACAATCGGCAGGGGAAGCGGGTTTGGAGTATCGCAGGTACCCCTGGAACCAGTGATTCGCCTTGTCCCCTTCACCCAATATCCCGGTCGCCCGCCCCGGGCCGACGACGTAGGTCCTCAATAGGTTCCGCGAACCCCCTTCGTCGATCTGATCGGTCGGGACGCGGTAGGGGAAGATCGGGCGATCGGTCTTGAACGACATCCGCACCGCCCCCGCTTCGACGCGATCGGCATCGGCGGCATACTTGAACGCGGTGACGATCCAACCTTTGGCGACGTAGGGCTCGGCCCACTGGGTGAGGCTTGGGCGGGAGTCATACCCGTTCTCATCGAGCCACCGGGTGAGCGCTTCGGCGTCGCTCGCTTCGAGGACCGCGACGTCGTAGCCGGCAACCCGCTTCGTCTCGAGGACATTCACCGCCCCCATCGGGAGAGGGGCGTTGTCGACCGACCGGGAGGTCGTCATCGGGGCCCCCGTTTGGAGCAGCAGCGGCATCAGGACGAGTGCCGTCGGGACGACCTTCCACTCATCGACCGTCTCGATCCGCGGCCGGATCGCATCGGAGAGGTTGCCGAAAACGCTCCCGTCCGATTCGGCGATTTCGGGTCGGCTCGGGGAGGGGACGAGGAACCCGAACCCTTTCGAATCGCCAGGACCTTTGCCGTCGGGACCATCGGCTTGATCACCATCCGTTTCATTTTCTTTGACCGGGTACCCTGGGGGGACCGTCGGGTCAAATCGCTTGCGGGGGTGTTTGAAACCCGCCTCACGCACGAAATGTTCGACCTTCGTTTCCGGGTCCCACACGACGAGGATCCGCTGATCGGCGATCCGAACCATCTCTCCCACCGGAAAGGCCGGACAGCACGCCAAGGCGATCCCCGGGCAGGTGCGGACCACCAGACCGAACAGCAACATCCCGACCAAGCAACGTTTCGCCAGGACCATCATCAAGACCTCCGGGAAAATAAGACCGAAAGCGACCCTCTGATCATACAAACGAACGACGGTACGATTTCATAGTCGGTAAGATAAAAAAATCGCGAGGGGGTGCGACCCTTTCAGGCGGGGTGGTGGGGCGCGGGGAAACGCCGGTATTTGGGATGTGCCAATCACGCAAGCAAGCGCCAGGGCAATCGTGCCGACCGGGCCGCCAGGGCAATCGTGCCGACCGGGCCGCCAGGGCGATCGTGCCGATCGGGCCGCCAGGGCGATCGTGCCGACCGGGCCGCCAGGGCGATTGTCCCGATCGACGGCCATCCCGAAAATTGTCGTGCGGCAACTTCTGCTTCGGCTCGCCGTTTCCCTTGAGCCCCCTTCCTCGAACATCCCCTGTTATCGAACCTCCCTCAATGCGTCCCTTCGGCCACCGGATACGATTGATGAAGAATCCAATTGACCTTGGGCGTCATGACGAAGGGTGGCGAGGGGCGCGGTTTTTGTTCTTGCTGTTGACGCTCTTGGTGGTGCTGCTGATCCAGGCGATCTTTCATGATTCGGTGATCGCTGACTTGGCGGTGGCGGTGCTGTACTTGAACGCGTTGCTGGTCGCCGTGTCGGTCGCGCCGTTGCCCCGATGGGGGCGTGACGTGCTGTTGATCGCTTGGGGCGCGTCGCTGGTCCTCGAATTGGCTTCCCCTGCGGCACTGGGGCTCGGATCGCTGGTGATTTTTCGTCTGATCGGCGCCGGGCTGCTCGCCTTTTGCATCGTCGGGATCCTGCATTACGTCGCCTGCAACCGCCAAGCGACGACCGACCCGCTCTTCGCTTCGCTCGTCGCCTACTTCCTGATGGCGATGATGTTCGCGCAGCTTTACGTCGCGATCGATCGGTCGGTCCCCGAGTCGTTCCAGGAATTCGGGGTGGCTCAGCAATTCGGCGTGGCCGGCGGCGAACGGTTGCAGCGCGAGCTGACGACGTTCAATTACTTCAGCTTCATCACGATCTCGACCGTCGGATTTGGCGACATCGTCCCGAAGCACCCGATCGCCCAGACGCTGGTATCGATCGAAGCGATGATCGGCCAGTTCTATGTCACGATCGTCGTCGCCTGGTTGGTCAGCCTCTATGCGATGCGGGTCCCGACGCAAGGCGCGACCCATCGCGATACGCCCAGCGATTAGCAAACCTCGTCCGCCGACCAGATTGGGTCGATCGGCCAACGGTTAATGGCGGGACCAACACCCTCCGCGACGCGTGCTCAACCCCCGGCGGATGGGGCGTGCCGTACGACGGTACGGGTCTCGATCGGCGAGACCGGTTTGTTCGGCGGGGCCGGGTCATGCCAAACGTCGCGATCGGCGGGGGCTTTCGCATCGATCCACTGACCGATCGCCACCCTCAACTGCTGGATCGCGTCCAACGACCGCCCGGAAAAGCGCGCGGTACCGGCATCTTCGTCCCCCTGTTTAACCGTTTCGGCTTGGAAGCCGGGGAGGGCCAGGACCGCCTCGCCCACGTCGCGGCGCGAGACCCCCGATAGCTTCGCGAAGATCGTCAGGTATTCGGTCAATTGCTGTCCGATCATGAACGACTTCAATCGGATACTGGGGATCGGGCCATCGTCTGTGGGGTAAAAGAGCGACAGCGGGTCGGGTTCGGACCACGACTTTTTGGTGCCGATCGTTTGCCAGGGGACGACGCCGTCGGCGCCCAAGGACCACGCCTCGACGCACCATGCGGCGGGCATGGATTTGATCGGGGTGATGTCCCCCGCGGAGCCGTACATGCTGACGAGGTTGCGGTGTTTAGCAGCCCGATCGAGGACCCTCGCGGGATAGTCGCGAAGCACACCGCTGACGATTTGCACGTTGGAGACATCGTCCAGCAATTCCCGCTGCCACTGGGGGCGTGAGATGTCGGTTCGATAAGCCAATCGCACTGCCGTCCGCCCCTGAACCCCGTTCCAAAACTCGCGGCCGAAGCGGCGGAGCGCCCAAAAGTCTTGCGTGTTCGCCGGCTCGTCAAAGACCCAGGGGGCGGAACAAGCGTCCCAGCGATTGTCACGATTCGCTTTGAAGTAGACCTTGTTGTTGAGGTAAAACTCGAAGACGGTTTCGTCCCAACCGCGGGCCTCGAAGTGATCGACGAAACGATCGACAGCGTCGCGAAATTCTTGCCAATAGGCTTCGTCATAGGCGTCTTCGACCCAATACCCGCCCTTGAAGTGGGCCTCATGATCCATCGGCCAGTTCTCGTTGAGCGGCAAGTAGAACGCTTCGACCGGGACCGGCCCGCGGCGGCTGTCGCGGAAGGCGGAGCCGTCGAGGAGCGGCCCGAATTTCGCATCCCACTTCGTCCAATCCCACCCCGAGCCCCCGGTTGTCGACCGCTCGTCTTTCGCCACAGGTGCGATCACGGGGACGGCGTCTTGGTCGACCCTCCCGGTCCAGCCGTAGCGAAGGTGGTTCAGCGTCACGCGGTGGTCGTGGGCCAAACGGAAGTAATCGAGCTCGTCATCGGGGACGCCGTAGGCATTCATCTGAGGGATGAACGACAGCCGATCCGGGAGGGCGAAGTTCCAAACCTGGAGCGTGACCGCGACGGTTTCTTGAGCGGTGCGGATGGTTAAACTTCGCGGGCCCGGCTTCGCCCCTTTGGTGACGTGCAGCTCGACATAGGCCGGCCCCTGGGAGGCGGCCGTTTTGGCGTCATCGCCATTGCCACTTGGCGATCGATCTGGCGATGAATCGGGCTCGGGCCGATGCGGGACCAACGGATCGACCTGGCCGCCCACCAACGGGGTCCGGTAGACGCCGGTAAGTATCGAATCGTCCGCTTCGATCCGGAGCGTGGCCGGGTCGGCATCGATCAAGAAGCCGATCGTTTCGCCCCGCGCGGCGAAGAGCGCGTTGTTAGGGATCGCGACGCCGTCGATGTTCTTGATGGCTAGCGGGCCTTGAGTCGCTGACGGCGGCGAATCATTTGGGGTCGGGGCATCCCGCAGGGCCCGCGCGATCGTTGCGAAATCGATCGGCATCGTTAACGGCTTGTCGCCATCCTTGCCGGACGCGGGTGGCAAAGCGGCTGGCGGGGGCGGATCGCCGGGGCCCCGAGGGCGAAGCGTCAGCGTGAAGTAGGGCGCCCGCGAGCGTGAGCTTTCGCGGCTGTGGAAAAAGCGGTTCGGCAACAGCTTGTAATCGAAACGATTCCCGTCCCGCGAGTATTCGCTCCCGACGTCATCGATCACGAAAAACCCTTCCGATTCGCCATCGATCCGGGCTTGCACGACCGCGGGATCGATCGGGATCGATTGCCACATCGCGGCGTCAGGCGGCGACGCGTCGGCGAACCCCCATCGCGACCCGCCGCTACCCAGGATCACCCCGGTGAGGTCACCGGAGTCGCCGGGCCAGCGGTCTTGGGTCCCTTTTTGAAAAAGGAAACTGCTGCCGTCGGATGTCACCTGATAACGGCTCCCGCTCCCTTCGAACCACGGGGCGGTGATCGTCGAGATCGTGACACGTCCGAGCCGCTCGTCCCCCGCGGCCATCAGGTGCAATGACGCGGCGACGCAGTACTGTCCGGCGAAAGGTTGCGGGTCGAAGTCGATCAGGAAGAATTCTTGAACGCCTTTCAATTTCAACTTCGCGGCGGCACCGTTGTTCCCGCTTTGCTCGCTTCGGTAAGCCGAAACCCACAGGTCACGAGACGCTTCGACACGCCGCGGGGAGCCTTGCGCGAATACGCCGGACTGGCCGATCACGACCAACCCCAACATGACGACGATTCGGACCACAGACAGATTCATAACGGCACTCCTGCGACAACAGACTTCGCCTGAGACTCGCGCGGCACCAGACCATCGGCAAATCATCACGGGCAGATCTTCTCTATCCGATCATCTCCCGGGGAGACTCATGCGGCAAGCCGAGGCGAAAAGCTGTCACGTCGACAACACTCGTCATCAGCATGACTACGTTTGTAGTCACAGCTTGATTACATTTGTAGTCACGTTGATTACATTTGTAGTCACGGCATGACTACGTTTGTAGTCAATCACTGACTACATCTGTAGTCATAAGCATTCGCGGCCGGCTTTGGGCGGTGCCGCCGGCATGGCGGGTAGGGTTCACCACTGGTCGACTTCGAAGTCGTGGCGTTGCTCGGGCGAACGTTTGGGGGGCTTGGTGTCGACTTCGAAATCGTGGCTCGCGTTTGGCGGCACCCCTGTCGATCGTTTGGCGGAGCCGCCTTCTTGGGGCGACTTCGGTTCGACGAGCCGGAAGCCGAAGATTTCGGCGAGCCGGTCGGCGATCGCGAGCGGGACGGAGCTGCCATCTTCGGCGAGGAGCGAATCGAGGATCGAATGGCTGGCGCCGGTCGCTTCGGTGATGTCGTCGCGGCTGACCGCATCCATCGCCTTGCTCACTTCACCCCTCAGGACGGCGGTCAGCGAAGGCTGGATGCAAACGGCGAAGGGGCCGTCGTCATCCTGGTCTTCGACGTGACGCTCGGGGTTGGCCGGCGGGGCGACATCACCGCCGTGCAGGCGGTTGGCCGAATCACCTTCGGCCGATTCCGCATCGCGGAGGACCTTGGTCAACGACGGTTGGATGCAAACGGCCGCCGGGCCATCGTCGGGCCGTTCGACATGCCGCTGGGGCGGCTGCGCGGCATTAACGTCGACTTGCTGGGTGAGCGCCTCGTTGAGATCGATCTTCGGAAAATTGGTAAAGCCGAGCGGTTGTGTCCCTTCGGGGATCATGTCGGGAACGAGCCATGCCGGGTCGAGCCGTACGCACCACTGCAGCAGCAACCCGAGGTGGTTGGCCAGCTTTTCTGCCGAGGCGAGATCGAGTTCGGGGAGGGAGCTGTTCATGAAATTACGCAGCTTCGCCTCGTCGACCCCCGTCGCCGCTGCCAACGCCGCCAGGTCCTCGCCACAGTCGCAAATCGCGTTTCGTAGCCGTGGTGAAATCATCTCGGTTTGCCTCTGCTTGCGATTCGTATCGCCGTGCGTGAACGGAAGTAGGGGGACAAGTTTCAAGGGGCCGCGGCTCGCGCCAGCCCGAACCGGGACCGCAAGGGGCTTCACTTGATCGGAAGGGTCGACCGTGCGGTCAGGGGAACGGTCGAGATTCTACCCCCCGAAGGGACGAGGGTGTACCCTTGCCGCGCCGCGGCGCATGAGAAACGGGCATCGGACCCGCATTTTCACGGGGTTTGAGCGACAAATTCGCGGAGGGCTCGCCAATAATTGGGGGACTGGGACACGTCGTTATGGTCGGCACCTTCGATCGTCACCCGACTCAGCCGCTCAGGCGAAAACGCGCGGCAGAGGGCGTCGGTCAGCGGCGGCGGGATGATCTCGTCGTGCTCGGCGGCGAGGACCAGGGTCCTCACGGCGACGCGGGGCGCGTACCGATACGAGTCGTACCGATCACGCATCAGCATCCCCAGCGGCAAGAAGGGAAAGAGCCCACGGGCGACGTTGACGATGCTGTCGAAAGGGGTGATCAGGATCAGCCGATCGACCCGATTGCTGACGGCCAACCGCACCGCAACGCCGCTACCGAGGCTCCGGCCGATCACGACGATCGAGCCGTGCCGTGAGGCGACATACTCGTAGAGCGCCGCCGCGTCACGATGCAGCGCCGCTTAGGACGGACTCCCTTGGCTCCCGCCGTAACCGCGAT
>JBEIRZ010000165.1:0-9550 GCA_040375695.1 Planctomycetaceae bacterium | reverse complement strand
GCCGCCGTTGTCCTGCCGGTCGGGCCGAGGGTCTACATTTCGGGTCAAGCCGAAAAGGGTGACGGCAGCGTCGCGGATGCCACGCGGCAAACGATGGCAAGCCTCGGCCGGACTCTCGAATTCCTAGGGCTCCAGCGGAGCGATGTCGTTCAAGTGAAGGCCTTCATCACACCGATGACGGAGGTCGCGGCGTTCGAAAAAGAGGTGCTCGCGTTCTTTGGCGATCAGCCGCTCCCGGTGCTCGCCGCCGTCGAGTGGGAATCGAATTTGCCGATCGAAATCGAAATGGTCGTCGCGGGCAAGGCCGAGGCCGACGCGCAGGTCGCGGGGGCGATCGAGTACCTGACACCGCCCGGGATGACGGCCAGTCCGATCTATTGCCGCGTCGCCAAGGTGCTCAGCCCCACCACGATTTACACCGCGGGGATCTTTGTCAACGCGGGGCTCGACGGCGAAAAAGAGGTCGCCGAAGTGATCCACAAACTGGGGGACATCCTCCGTCAGACCGGCAGCGATTTTAAACACCTCGCGAAAGCGACCTATTACGTCGCCAGCGACGAGACGAGCGCCGAATTGAATCGCCAGCGGCCGCAACATTACGACCCCGCAAGGCCACCGGCCGCGTCGAAGGCGGCAGTCGCCGGGACAAGTCGCGAAGGGAACTCGATCACGATCGACATGATCGGGACGACGACACCCTGACGCGAGACAACCTGACGCGATCCTAACGGAAGATCGAGCCAAGCCCAATCCGCATTAGACCGTGTTCACCAGACCGTGTTCTCTAAAATTAGGCAACGATGATCCGTTCGCATCGAGGTGCACCGATGTTTTCATCAGCAAGGATCGTGATCACCGGGGTGATCGTGATGACCCTTTGCGGTTTCACCACACATGCCGCGGAAGTTGATTACGAACAGACGATCAAACCGCTGTTGGCCCAACGGTGCTATGCCTGCCACGGCGTGCTCAAACAGGAAGCGAACTTACGGCTCGACACCGGCGCGGCGATCCGCCAAGGGGGAGACAGCGGTCCTGCGGTGATGCCTGAATCGGCCGATGCCAGCGAGATTTTGAAAAGGATCACCAGCACCGATCTCGACCGACGGATGCCACCCGAAGGAGAACCGTTGACCGCAAAGCAGGTCGCGGCGATCAAAAGCTGGATCGTCGCTGGCGCGGTTTCGCCAGCGGATGAAAAGCCGGAAGCGGACCCGTCCGAGCACTGGGCCTTTCGCATCCCCGTCCGACCGGAAATCCCATCGGTCACCAAGCCAGGCGATTGGCCAACGGGGATCGACGCAGGGGTGCAGCGCGAAGCGGCGGTTCAAAGCGATTCACAGGTTGCAACGTCTGACGACGCGAAGTCACGCGAAGCAAAGGGCGCCGAGGGCCAGCCTTTGGCGGTGCCCCGCGCCGCTGTTGGTGGAAACGAGATCGACGCGTTTCTTGATCGCGCGATGCTCGACGCCGGCATCCGGCCGCGGCCGCAAGCATCGGATTCGGTCTGGCTGCGTCGCGTTTACCTCGATCTGATCGGGTTGCCACCGACATCCGAAGAGCTCCGTGATTTTCTTGCTGATGGATCTTCGGGGCGTTATCAGCACGTCGTTGATCGGCTGCTCGATTCGCCGCTGTATGGGGAACGCTGGGCCAGGCATTGGATGGACATTTGGCGTTACAGCGATTGGTTCGGGCGGCGGCATGTCCCGGACGTGTGGAACAGCGCGCCGCAGATCTGGCGATGGCGCGACTGGATCGTCCGGTCGCTTAATTGCGACAAGGGTTACCACCAGATGTTACGCGAGATGCTCGCGGCCGACGAAGTCGTCCCCGAGAGTCCGGAAGACGGGGTCGCGACGGGGTACCTGATCCGCAATTGGTATGCGCTCAACCCGAACGATTGGATGCGAAGCACCGTCGAGCACACGGGTAAGGCGTTTTTGGGGCTGACGTTCAATTGTGCGCATTGCCATGACCACAAGTACGACCCGATCTCGCAGGAAGATTATTTTCGGTTGCGGGCCTACTTCGAACCGATCTACATCCGTCAGGACCGGGTCCCCGGAGAAGCCGACCCGGGGCCATTCCAGGATTACAACTACAGCACTTTGAGAAAGATCCAGCGGCTCGGGGCGGTCAAGGTTTTTGACAAAAACCCCGAAGCGGCGACGTGGTTGTACACCGGCGGTGACGAGCGGAATCGGCAGGAAGACAGGGGCAAGATCGCGCCGGGGTTACCGGCGTTTTTGGGCGGGAACGAGCTGCCCAAGGTCGATCCGGTCGAATTGCCACCGGTCGCATGGTACCCCGCGCTCGATCCGCGGATCCAACAGACGATCTTGAGCGACGCGGTCGCGGCGGTGAAGGCGGCCGAAGGGACGCTCGCCGCGATCCCTGAAGCGACGAGCGACCAAGCGACCGTTGGTGACGATCCCGTCGCGAAGACGCAAGCCGCCTTCGACGCGGCGCTGCGCGCCTCCGAAGCCGCGGGAAAGCCGCGGATCCTCTCCGGACAACAATCGATGCTTCTCGACGCAACGACCGGACGCCGGATCATCAATCATCGGCTCAAGGGCTTGCCCCCGATCGAAGACGGCTTCGTGATCTCGTTCGAACTTGAGCTACTGTCGTCGACCCACTTCAATTTCCAGTTGGCCAAGGACTTGGACAAAGGGTTAACGGCAGGTTTTGTCGGTTTCGAGGGTGGCCGGATCCTCGGTTACCAGCCCGGCACCTTTACCGAATTCGAAGTCGGCAAATATGCCGATGCCGAAGGGGAACGGAGGTTCCGCGTCGAATTGAAACTGGAACCTTCGTCGGACCGGATGTTGCTTACGGTCAGTTCATTGAAACCGGGTACGTTGACAGTAAATGGCCACAAAGGCCAAGACCAAGGGGCGAGCGGAGCGGATGCAAAGACCGACCCGATGCCCGACGACTTGCCGCAGACGCCCCTTTTGGTCGATGCGGTCCCGATCGCGATGAACGGCTGGAACCCGGCGGCGCACCCCGAGATGGGGATCACCTTCGACGCACGGACGGGGACGAAAGGTGCGGTCGACGAATGGGTCCTAAGGCGCAAAGCTGCCGGCGATGACGCGAAGGGCAAAGCTCGTAAACCCGTTCGACGTCCACGTCCTTCAACTCGGGGCAAAGCGAAGGAGCTGATCCGTTTCGACTTCGAACCGCCGGCTTACGCGGACGGGACCGATGTCGTCGGTCAGGGCGGGTGGGAATTGTCACACATCGCCCAAGCGCCGGCGACTTCGAAAGTCGTCCGTTATTACGGCGACGCGGAGCTCGATCGGTTGGCACAAGCCGTCGAGGTCGCGAGGGCGGTTCGCGACGCACCGGGACTGAGGCGCTCGGCGGCGCAAATGGAGCTGAACGCGGCCCGCGCGGCGGTGGCTGCGACCGAGAGCCGGATCCGCGCCGACCGGTTGCGGCACGGCGTCGAGCAGGGCGATGCCGAATCGGCGGCGAGGGAAGCCGAAGCGGCGACGCGTGAGGCGGCGGTTAAGAGGGGAGCGGCCGATGTCGCGGCGCAGCAGGCGGCGATGGCGACGGCCCAGGCTAAACCGGCGGACGATGCCAACCGCGGCAAAGAGCTCGATGCCGCCGGGCAGGGGCTCACCGCGGCACGCGATCGGCTCGCCAAGGCCGAAGCCGAAGCGGCCGCGCCCGCCAAAGGGGAATACCCACCGCTGGGACCGAGCTATCCCAAAACGAGCACCGGCCGCCGCAAGGCGCTCGCCGATTGGATCGCCAGCGACCGCAACCCGTTGACCGCCAGGGTCGCAGTTAACCATATCTGGGCTCGCCATTTTCATATGCCACTCGTCGCGACGGTCTATGATTTCGGACGCAGCGGGGCGAGGCCAACCCACCCCGAACTGCTCGATTGGTTAGCCGTAGAGCTCGTCCGCTCCGGTTGGAGCATGAAGCACCTGCATCGGTTGATCGTCACCAGCGAGGCCTACCGCAGATCGTCGCGGGCCGGCGGTCCCGACGCGCCCCAATTGGCGATCGACCCCGAAAACCGAATGCTGTGGCGAATGAACGTCGGCAGGTTGGAAGCCGAAGTGCTCCGCGATTCGGTCTTGATGGTCGCAGGAAAACTCGACCTGACCCCGGGGGGGCAAGAGATCGAAAATGGCGAGACGTTGACGAGCGACAGGCGAAGTCTGTATTACGCCGTGCATCCCGAAGACGGCGGCAAGAGCCCCCTGGGTCAGCTCTTCGATGGGCCTGACCCGACCGAATGTTATCGGCGCACCAGAAGCATCATCCCGCAACAAGCGCTGGCGCTGACCAACAGCGATTGGGTCCATCAGGCATCCGCCGGGATCGTCCGGCAGTGGGACCGAGCCGAAGCCGATCGAACGGATGCCAACCGCGCGGATGCGTCGCAAGGCTCGGCAGATTCGGCCGATCGTCGTTTCGTGACCGAGATGTTCGCCAGGATCTTGACGCGTGCACCGTCGAGCGACGAGTTATCCGTCTGCATGGAGACGCTCGCCAGCCGCCCGGCGGGTCAAACGGCCGATGCGACACCACCCACGGGAGGGGAACCTTCGGCAGACGCGGTGCGAAAATCGCGGGAAAGTTTCGTGCGGGCACTCCTCAATCACAACGACATGATTACGATCCGATGAAGCCGATCGGTCATCGGTGCAGGCGTCTCGATCGGGCCCGACCTTCATTTGGGCGGGCCTAATTTTGGCGGGACGTCAATCGGCATGATGCGGAATAACCAAGTGCGAAACGGTAACGAAGGATAAGGAACCCTGGGCATGGTGACCCTGTTTCGAGGCGGCACGATCGTGCTTGCGGACAAGGCGATCGAGCGGAGTCGCGTCGTGGTTGAAGGCGGGGTGATCCGGGCGATCGAAGCGGATGGCAAGCGGGTCCCGAAGGACGCGACGGTCGTTGACCTGGAAGGGGCGATCCTGACCCCGGGGCTCGTCGACATCCATGTGCACGGCGGAGGGGGTGCCGACTTCATGGACGCCACGGAAGCGAGGGTCCGTAAGGTGTGTGAGACGCACTTGGCTCACGGCACGACGACGCTCTTTCCGACGACAACGACGGGGACCGAAGAGCAGATCCTGGCCGCCTTTGAGGCATGCCGCGCGGTAGGGGACGACCAGGAGGGGAGGCCGCAAGCGAGGATCGCGGGGATGCACCTTTACGGCCCCTATTTTGCGAGGGAGAAGGTCGGTTGTCACAAGCGCGAGCACCAGCGTGACCCGGACCCGGCCGAGTATCGCCGCTATTTCGCGACCGGGATGGTCAAGATCGCGACGTGCGCGGCGGAGTTGCCCGGGGCGGCGGCCTTCTATCGATACAGCCGCAAGCAAGGGGCATTGATCACCTGTGGCCATTCCAACAGCACCTACGGCGAGATGGCCGAGGCCTTCAAGAACGGGATGCGACACGTTGACCATTTCTGGTGCGTGATGAGTTCGGTGACGTCGTTGCGGCCGCGGTGTGGGACGCCGATGCAAGCCGGGATGGAGCAGTTCGTGTTGATCGAACCGGAGATGAGCACGGAGGTGATCGCCGACGGGAGCCACCTTTCGGACGAACTGCTCAATTTCGCTTACCGCATGAAGGGTGCGAAGCGACTCTGTCTGGTGACCGATTCGAGCCGAGCGCTCGATATGCCGCCGGGACGATACAAGTTCGGCAACGAACAGGATGGCGATTGGTTCTTGAACGACGGCGAAGTCGGCAGGACGCTCGATTCGTCGAACCTTGCCAGCTCGATCGCCGGGATGGATCGGATGGTGCGAACGATGTTCCGGGCGACGGGGGGTGAATTGGTCGACGTGATCCGCATGGCGAGCTTGACCCCTGCCGAGCGGGTGGGTGTCGACGGTGAGTTAGGGAGCATCGCCGTTGGGAAGCGGGCCGATCTGGTCGTGTGGGGAAGCAAGCTGAAAGTGCGTCAGGTCTATCTCGGCGGGGAGCTCGCGCATACCGCGGGGAGACGCCGCTGAACCGTTCAACCGCTGATGATGACGAGGTTATCGCGGTGGACAACGACTTCGTAGGGGCGATGTCCGAGGACTTCGGCGATCCGATCGCTCGGCAGCCCCTTGATCTTGAGCACTTCTGATGAAGGGTAATTCGTCAAGCCTCGGGCGATCTCTCGACCACGGAGGTCGCGTAGGGTGATGACGGCGCCGCGGCCGAATTCGCCATCGATCGAGCGGATGCCGATCGCCAGCAGGCTGCTGCCACGTTGCGTCATCGCGTTGACCGCGCCGTCATCGACGACGATCGCCCCTTCGACGTGCGCGGCCGCCCCGATCCAGCGTCTGCGTCCGCGGACGTGATGGTTGCCCGGCAGGAACAGCGTCCCGATGTCTTGGCCGGCAAAGATCTTGTCGAGGACGGCGTCGTCGCGCCCCGGGGCGATGATCATCGGGTGTCCCTGGGACGTAGCGATCTCGGCCGCATAAAGCTTGCTCGCCATCCCGCCTTTGCTCGTCGTCGAAGCCTTGTCGCGGACCAGCGCGTGCACATCGGGGGTCAATTCGCGGACCAGAGGGATGCGGCGGCTGTTCGGTTCGGCCGGGTTCCCGTCGTACAAACCTTCGACGTCAGAGAGGATCACCAGCAGCGCCCCGTTGAGCAGCCCGGAGACGCTGGCGGCGAGTTTGTCATTATCCCCGAAGGTCGTCATCAATTCGCCGACGGAGACGGAATCGTTTTCGTTGATGATCGCGATCGCGCCATAGGCGTGGATCTCGGTCAGGGCATTGCGGACGTGGAGGTAACCGCTGCGGCGGCGGAGATCGGTCGCGGTGAGGAGGACTTGGGCGGCGTGGCGGCCGTTGCGGCTGAGCGCCCGGTCATAGGCCTGGATCAGATCGGTCTGGCCGATCGCCGCGACGGCTTGGAGTTGGGCCAATTCCGTGGGGCGGGTCGCCAACCCGAGCTTGCCGACGCCGGCGCCGACCGCGCCGCTGCTGACCATCACGACCTGCCTACCGGTGCTGGCGATCCGGGCCAATTGATCGCTGAGGACGCCGATCCGGTGTTCGTCGAGCCGTCCGTTGGTCCCGGTCAGGACGCGGGTGCCAACCTTGACGACGACCGAAGTGGTGTTGGCGATGATCGTTTGGCGGACCGCTTGGTCGTCGCTGGCGGGGGCGGCTTGGCCCTTCGCGGGGGGAGGAAAGCCCCCTGCGGGTGACGTCGCGGGCGACGTGGGGACGGCGGAAAAAGGGTCAGGAGCTGAGGCCACGGCGCGACCAAAACGGGGGTAAGGGCGAAACGAGCAGCCGGTCAAAGGCGTCGATCGGGCAAATTGAAGGGATTTTTCGAGGCGATTACCCCCAAAAGGTTGATGATTCCTGCCGGATACCGCAAGCCGAATTGCGAGACCGCTTTTGGGCGATACACTGCGGGGGTCGGACGGGCCACTACGGCTCGTCGCGGCCGTCGTCGCGGAATGCTATCGGGAAGGAGGCTCGGCTTTCACCCGGGGGGGATTTCCCGAGGGCGACGCCGCCCGCAAGGCCGACGAGTTTCGCGATCCCTTAGGGCCCCTGGCATCGATGAGCGAATTGCATCACGAGTGCGGAGTCGCCGCCATCTATCACCTCACGGGTTGCGACCCGAACCAGGATGGCGTTGTGGCGGAGCCGGACGAGGTCTCGAGGCTCCTCCCCAAGATGATGCTCGACATCCAAAACCGCGGCCAATTGGCCGCGGGGATGACGACTTTCAATCCGCGTCGGCCCGATTTGCTGAAGACATTTCGCGACGTCGGGATGGTCAGCGAAGTCTTTCGGCTCAACCACCGCGCCGAGTGCGAACAGATCCAAAACCAGCTCGCCGGCACCGCCGCGATCGGGCATGTCCGTTACGCCACCTGTGGCCAGGACGACCGGAACTACGCGCAGCCCTTCGAGCGTCAGCACATCCACAAGCGGAAGTGGTTCAGCTTCTGTTTCAACGGCCAGCTTGCCAACTACAGCGTGCTCAAGCGGCAATTGCTAGCCGACGGTGACCACCATTTGGCGCTCGACACCGACACCGAAATCATCCTGCACGAGATCGGTCGGATCTTGAGCGAATCGCGGGGCCGCATGGATTGGTTGGAAGTCATCCGCCAGGCGACCAAGAGGTTCGATGGGGCGTATTCGTTGGCGCTGCTAACGGCCGAAGGTGAAATGGTGATCGCCCGCGACCCGTTGGGGGTCAAGCCGATGTGCTATGCGATCAACGACACGTTGTTCGCCGCGGCGAGCGAAAGTGTCGCGCTATTGAACCAAGGGTTCGAGGTCGAACAGATCAAATCGCTCGCCCCCGGTCATGCGATCCTGATCGACCCACGGAAAGGTTTTCGCATCGAGCGTTTTGCCGAAGAGCGGTCGCCGGCGCACTGTTTCTTTGAGTGGGTCTATTTCGCGAACGTCGCCAGCACATTGGATGACCGCAGCGTCTATTTGACCAGGACCCGCCTGGGCGAAGAGCTGGCGAAACTGGAACGTGCGGACGAACGATTCGAATTCGACCGTTCGGACACGATCGTCGTCCCTGTCCCGGACACCAGCAAAGCGGCGGCCGACTCGCTCGCCTTCGAGCTCGGGATCCCCTGCCGCGAAGGCCTGATCCGCAACCGTTACGCAGGTCGGACATTCATCGAAGGTGGTCGGGCGAGGAAGGTCAAGGCCGAAGGTAAATACACGCCGCTAAGGGAAGTGCTAGAAGGAAAACGGGTCATCCTGGTCGAGGATTCGATCGTCCGCAGCACGACGATGGGGGTGCTTTTGGATCGGATTCGCGCCGTCGGATTGGCGAAAGAAATCCACGTCCGGGTCGCGTGCCCGCCGATCATCGCCCCCTGTTTTTATGGGATCGACATGAGCACGATCGATCAGTTGATCGCGCCGCGGTATTTCACCGACGGGCAGCTCACCGAAGAGGCACAAAGCTCGTTGGCCAAATTCTTGAAGGCCGATTCGTTGCGATACCTTCCGGTCGAAGCCCTCGCGCGAGCGATCGATTTGCCCGCGTCAAGCCTTTGCCAAGCGTGCGTCACCGGGCGGTACCCGACGACCTGCGGCCAGACGCTGTATCAGATCGCGCTGGATCATCGCGGCAAGGAGGCGAGCAGCGAACGGACCTACGAATTGCTGTCGACCGCAATGGCCGGGACGCCCTGAGGCGGCCCCTCGACGCCCTGAGGCGGCCCCTCGACGCCCTGAGGCGACCGGACGACGCGTTACATCAGATCGACCGATGGTTCGGTGCACTGCCATTCGGCCCCTTCCAGGAAGCTTGCCAGCGACTTGGAACGGTAGGGCTGTTGCAGCTTGCGGACCGCCTTGCTCTCGATCTGGCGAACGCGTTCGCGCGTCACCTGGAAGATCTTGCCGACCTCTTCCAGGGTGTAGGTGTAACCATCGACGAGCCCGTACCGCAGCCGCAGGATTTCGCGTTCGCGGTAATTTAGCGACTCCATCGCGCTGGCGATTTGCGTCTTGAGCGATTCGCGGTTCGATTCCAGGAGCGGGTCGACGTCGCGATG
>JBEIRZ010000362.1:0-4586 GCA_040375695.1 Planctomycetaceae bacterium | reverse complement strand
CCCCACGGACAGGGGGGACGTTTTCGGCGGCGATCATCGAGAGCGGTTAGAGGGGGTCTGCGAGCCAGGCGCTAACGTTCGCGCCGGGCATGCCCCAGACGACAGAGGTCGCTTCGTCTTGGGCCAGGATGGTGGCGCCGTGTTGGGCGGCGAGTTGGCAGCCACGCAGGGCGTCTTGTCCCATGCCGGTGAGGACGACCGCCAGGAGGTTTGGTCCCAGGAGCGGGGCGGCGGAGCGGAGGAGCGGGTCGGCGGCGGGGCGGCAGGAATTTTCCGGCGGGTTTTGGTTAAGCGTTGCGACGAGCCGGTTCCCTTCGCGGGCGAGTTCCATATGGTGATCGCCGGGGGCGATGAGCGCTTGGCCGGCGACGAGGGGCGTTTTGTGGGCCGCTTCGGAGACGATGATTTTGGTGAGGGCGGTGAGTCGTTCGGCGAGGAGCCGGGTGAACATCGGCGGCATGTGCTGGACGATCAGGATCGGCACGGGGAGGTCGGCGGGAAGACCGCCGAAGAGTTCGGCCAGCGCGCTCGGGCCGCCGGTCGAGGTGGCGATGATGATCGCGTCGACGCGCTGCTTGCCATCAGTCTGGTGCTTGCCATCGATCGGGTGCTTGCCATCGATCGGGTGCTTGCCATCGATCGGGTGTTTGCCATCGGTCGGGTGCTTGCCATCGGTCGGGTGCTTGAGGTCGCCGGGGTGCTTGAGGTCAATCGGGTGCTGGGGCGCGTGCTTCGGTTCGCTGCGGCTGGGGTCAGGTTTCGCGGGTGCCGCGATTGGGGCAATCGTGGTTGGAGGTGGCGAAGCTTTGGGGTTAGGGGAGCTTGGTCTTGAAAGGGCCGGTTTGGGTGTGTGGGATTGGGCGCGGGCGAGGGCTTTGACGGCGGGGACGAGTTGTTCGCGGAGGACGCGGCGGGACTCGTCGATGCCCCCTGGGCCGGAGGGTTTGGTGAAGTAATCGGAAGCGCCTCGGGAGAGGGCATCGAGTGTCGCGGCGGCGCCCCGTTCGGTGAGGGCGCTGAACATGATCACGGGGAGTTTGGGGTGCGACTTGCGGATCGCGGAGAGGGTAGCGAGCCCATCGAGTTCGGGCATTTCGACATCGAGGATCACGAGGTCGGGATTGAGCTGGGTCAGTTTCGCCAGCGCGATCTTGCCGTTGGCGGCGGTCCCGACGACTTCGATCTCGGGGTCGGCGGCGAGGACTTCGCTGACGACTTGTCGGATGACGACGGAATCGTCGACGACGAGGATCCGGATCTTAGGGGGCGTCATTCCGCGAAGACGTCCATCAGCGTCAATTTGGCCACGAGGACGTCGCGGGTGAAGGGTTTCATCACGTATTCGTTGGCGCCGGCGGTGATGGCCCGGTTCATCTGTTCGCTTTCGGTTTCGGTGGTGACCATGACGATTTTGATGTCGTCATGGTTGCGATCGGCGCGGACGGCGCGGATGAATTGGAGGCCGTCCATGACCGGCATGTTCCAATCGACGAGGATGACGCGGATGTCGGGGTATTGGGCGACGAGGTCGAGGGCTTCTTGGCCGTTGGCGGCTTCGAGCGTTTGGAAGCCGAGGTCGTGGAGGATCGGGCGGATGAAGGCCCGAACGGCACGGGAATCGTCAATGATCAGGGCCAGCATCCGGCGACCGTGGTGGTGTTGGGGGTTGGGTTGTGGGGTTAGGGCTGTGTGATGTCGTCGTGGTGTGGTCGTATCGTGGTCGTGTCGTGGTGTCGACTAGAGCGTGAACTGGGCGACCAGGGTTTGGAGTTCGGAGGCGAGTCGGGCGAGTTCATCGGCGGAGGAGCGGGTATTTTCGGCCCCTTCGCTGGTCCCTTTCGCCGCCTGGGCGACGGCGGTGACATTATGCGCGATTTCGTTGCTCCCCAAGGCGGCCTCGGTAACGTTTCGGCTGATTTCGCCGGTCGTCGCGGTCTGCTGTTCGACGGCGCTGGCGATGGTGTTTTGGATATCGTTGATTTGGTTGATGATCGAGCCGATTTGGCCGATGGCTTCGACGGCCCCTTTGGTATCGGCCTGGATCGCTTCGATCTTGCGGCTGATGTCCTCGGTGGCGCGGGCGGTCTGTTTAGCGAGTTCTTTGACCTCGTTGGCGACGACGGCGAACCCCTTGCCCGCTTCGCCGGCGCGGGCGGCTTCGATAGTGGCGTTGAGTGCCAGGAGGTTGGTTTGCTGGGCGATGGAAGTGATCACGCGGATGACGTTGCCGATCTCGGCGCTGCTTTCGCCGAGCTTGGCGACGGTGGCGTTGGTGCGGTCGGCGACTTTGACGGCGGTGGTGGCGACGCGGGCGGCTTCGGCGGCGCTCTTGGCGATCTCCTTGATGCTCGCCCCCATCTCTTCGGCGCCGGTGGAGACGGTCGTGATGTTGCGGCTGACCTCTTCGGCGGCGGCGGAGACGACGTTGGCTTGGGACGAGGTTTCTTCGGCGTTGGCCGCCATCTGTTGGCTGACCGCGGTCAATTCTTGGCTGGCGCTGGCGAGGCTTTGGGCCATTTCGGCGATATCGCCGACGCTGGAGCGGAGGTTGCCCAAGAGGATGCGGAGGCCTTGGGCCATTTGGCCGATCGAGTCATCCCCTTCGATATCGATCTGTTGGGTCAGGTCGCCGCGGGCGGCGGCGTTGACGATTTGGAGCATGTGGTCGACATGGTTGCGGAGCTGATCGGCCTGTTTGCGTTCACGCTCGGCGGCGTCATGGATCGCCTGTTCGGCGGCGAGTTTTTCGGTGATCAGTTCCCAGGTGACCATGGGGCCGATGTATTTGCCCGCGGAGTCGACGATCGCGGTGACGAGGAGTTCGGCCTTTTCGGGGCCGATCGGGATACGGGCGCGGACGGGGAGGTTTTTGGGGTCTTGGAGCATCTTCCGTTGGTGTTCGGGGTGTTTGTGGAAGACGTCGATGCTCGAACCGACGACCTGATCGGCTTTGACGGGGAGGTGTTGTTCGAGGCGTTTGAAGAGGGCGTGGGAGGCGGGGTTGGCGTAGGTGATGATCAGGTCGAGGTTCGCCATCATCACGTTGGTGGGGGCGTTCTCGATCATCGAGAAGAGTCGCGAATGTTCGAGCTCGACCTTGCGTTGCTCGGAGATGTCTTCCCAGTTGACGACGTAACCGACGACATCGCGGCCCAGGATGATCGAGTTGATGTTGGTGCGGAAGGTGATGTTACCGAAGGCGAATTCGGCGGCGCGGGGGAGTTGCCTGGGGTCTTGGAGGATGCGGTCGATCTTGCCGGGGTCGCGGTGGAAGCGGTGGATCGAGCCGCCGAGGATTTCGTCGACGCCGATCCCGAAGGCCTTGCGGAGTTCGGGTTCGATCGCGCGGAGGTTATCCATCGCGCGGCGGTTGGCGTAGACGAGGTGCAAGCCGGTATCGGCGATGAAGATGTTCGTTTGGAGGTCGTCGAAGGCGGCGGCGAGGAGATCGTGATCGAGCGTTTTGGCGGTGCTGAGGGACATTTTCGACGTCGGGGTCGGGGCCGACCTGTGGGGATGGGGTGTGGCGGAAGGTTTCTCGGGTGCGGTTTTCTTGCCGGTAGCGGGGGCCTTGCCGGCCGCGGGGGACGGTTCGGGGGGCGGTTCGGGCGAAGGGAGATCGTTGCGGTTCATGCGTTGCGTCCGAGACGAGGTGTCGCGCGGTCGGTCAGGGCGACGCGGTTAGCTGAAGGATAGGTTCGATTTCGAGGACGAGCAGCAACCGATCGGGAAGTTTGTAAACGCCGCGGGTGTAGGCTTTGGCGGCGGGGTCGAGCGTGGCGGGGGGAGGTTCGAAATCGCGGTCGTCGACATCGATCACATCGCCCACCTCGTCCACCAGGAAGCTGACGGGACCGTCATCGGAGGGGATGATGATGTTCACGGGGTGAAAGGCTGGGTAACGGGTGGCTGGGTCGAGGGGGGGGAAGCCGAGGCGTTCGCGAAGGTCGATCGCGGTCACGATTTGGCCGCGGAGGTTGATCAGGCCGCGGACGGCCGGGGGGGCGAGTGGTACGGGGGTGAGTTGTGGGATGCGATTGATCTCTTGGACCCGCAGGACGTCGAGACCGAACATTTGGTCGTCGAGGAAAAAGGTGCAGAGTTGGCGGTGGGTCGTGAGCATCGCTGGGTGGGGATCAGGTCGCGTGGGCGGGGAGGTGTTGTTGGGAGTGATCGGTTCGCGAGGGGGGTGCGAGCCGAGCGACGATCGCTTCGACATCGAGCAGTGAGGTGACGCGTCCTTGGAGTACCGCGGTGGCGAGGGATTCGGGCCGGACCGAATCGCCGACGGTCGTGATCGGTTCGTCGCAGACGTCTTGGATGGAATCGACGATCAGCCCGAAGCGGCGTCCGGCGGCGGAGCAGACGATCACGGGGAGGGTGGTTTGATCGGGGAGCGGGTTTGCCGATGGGGAATCGATGGGTCGGATCAGCGGCAGGATCGCGCCGCGGTATTGGATCACGAAGCGGTCCCCGACACGTTCGAAATCGGCCGGGGCGAGCTCTTCGAGGCGATCGACGACGTGCAGCGGGAGGGCCATCGGTTGTCCGTCGCCGGCGATGAAGATCAGGAGCGAGTCGCGGTT
>JBEIRZ010000656.1:0-1519 GCA_040375695.1 Planctomycetaceae bacterium | reverse complement strand
TCACCACGGCCGTCGGGTCGAGGCTGATCTCTTCCTTCGCCAAGTTCGCGACCTGCGACGCGATCAGCCGCAAATCATTTCGGGCCGACATCTGGCGCCCGACGACTTGCTTGTGCACCGATAGACGAAAACGCTCGATCGCAGCGGGATCGGCATCCTTCAACATCGAATCGATGAAAAGCGGTTCGGTCAACGCGACTTCCAGCGATGCGCTGCCGTGACGGGCGAGCCGGCCCCAATCGAGGGCATCGACGTAGTGCGTCTCGATGTTCGCGAGCGTCTCGTCATACAGGTCGAGGGCTTGGAGCGCACCCATCTGGCGGATCGACCGCTGATACGACTCGTCCTGAAAACGCCGATGGACGTCGTGATGGATCCGGCTGATCAACAGGCGATGCTTCAGCGACGATTCGTCCGGGTGCTTGCGAACCGCGGCTTCGTAATGCTGAACCGCCTCCAGCCATTGACGCTGTTGTTCCAGTTCGAGCCCCAGCCGGAGCGACTCGGCTGCCGGAGACTCCCCAACGGGAGCCTCCAACGCGGCCGGCTGATCGCCGCGGGCGGTGGTGACGTCAAAGGCCGAAATCCCTCCGGCAAAAAATAGGATCCCTCCGGTAACCCAAAGCCATCGACGCATTGGTGTTTTGTCCGGTTAGGCGCGTAGTGTGCCGCAAGCCGCCGATCGCCGGCGAATCACGGAGGGCGACCACCCGTTTGGACTGGCGGTCGCATAACC
Source organism: Planctomycetaceae bacterium (assembly GCA_040375695.1). GTDB lineage: Bacteria > Planctomycetota > Planctomycetia > Pirellulales > Pirellulaceae > UBA6163. The sequence continues at coordinate 783 of JBEIRZ010000656.1, read as the reverse complement.
ATAGGTCACGTTTCGAAGATGGTCAAAAGACCGAAGGCGAACTTACGCGTTGCAGGAGACAGAACCGTTATGACCCCACCCCCGCACTTCGGATCATGCCGATTGAGGCGAATTCGCTCAGTAAAAAAACTGAAGCGGCGGCCAACCTCGCACGAATGAACCTGATCTTTCCGACCGTTCGCCCGACGCATCCCGGCGTCAAAACTTCCTTGAGGCTCCCAGTGAGCGAGCCTCGGTGATAACGATACGCGTCACGGGGCGCGTGGGCAAGCAACGACTTTTATGGCAACGGGGATCGAGGGGGCTGATTTCCGCGATCGGCCGCCCACCGCAAATTGGGACTGCGACCTGGGCCCCGAGCGACGAGGGTGAGGCAACGTCAGTCAGGCGGTGGAAATTACTTAGCGGCGGTAAGCTTGACTTTCGACCATCCGCAGCAATTCGCTGCTGGGCTGTGCCAAGGTCATCACACGGGAACCGGCTTGCGGGTTATCACGATCGCGGATGATCACGATCATCTCCTGGTCGTCGGCGAGATCGTTGAGCGAGGCCTGCACGCCATGGTCAGCGGCACCGACGCTTGCGAAGCCCTGCGGCAATTGGGCTGCCGCCGGATGTGCCGCTGGGGATGTGGGGATCAGATTCGTTAACGACGCGAGCGAATTCGGGTCGCCACCTTGGGCCTGCGGAACTTGAACCTGCGGGACTGGGGCCGCAGCGAGCTGTGTAGCGGCGTCGTGATGATAGAGCCGTGAGAGTTGGACGCGATCGAGCTGCCAATGG
>JBEIRZ010000666.1:0-1381 GCA_040375695.1 Planctomycetaceae bacterium | reverse complement strand
CCTCGGTTCCACGGCATCGGGAGATACCAGACAATCTCGCGAAGAAAATCTGCCGCGACCTCGGGATCCCTTTGCCGGGCGAATCTGACGCTCAAGGAGGGCTGCGTGACGCGGGTGACTCGAAATGAGTTACTGCTGATGGATCAACCGATTTGGATATCGTGTTCGTCATGCAGCTGGCGCGCGTCGCCTCGACTAAGATTGCCGGGCGGACCGGTCCTGACTTCGCAAACTTTGTGAACCATGTGATTCGTCCGCTGTCACTTACCAGTACGCCCCGACGTATGTTTGCCCGATTTGGGGTCGTACCCGGGATTCGGGATTCGCCCGTTAAGCCATTTGCGTATGCCTTCTCCCGGGTGCACCGGGGTCTGGCCATGTCGAATCTTTCCTCGCCTTGTCGAACCCATCATGAACGCGACGCCCGACCGATCAACGCGGCTCGAAAGCTTCGCTTCCGCGCGCGGGCCTCGTGATTTTTTGTTGGTCGCGATCATCCTCGGGATGATGGGGCTGTTCTTCTGGGCGATCCGTGGCACCGGGGGGTTCGGCGGTTCCGCCGGTGGGCTCTTTGCCGGATCGGGTTGGGGGCTCCTTTGGTTCACGCTCGCCCGGTTGGTCCTCTCCCCTCGTCATCCGCTGGCCACACCCTGGATGATCGCGGCGATCACGCTGGGGATCGCGTATGGCGGGATGACGGGGTATGGCGTTTATGTCTCGTGGGTCAAAGGTCAGTTCTATCTCGATCATCCCGAGGGTTTGCGGGCGATCTCGCCTTGGGCCGGATACGCGATGCTCTTCCTTTGTGGGTTGCACTGGGGCGGGGTGACCGGGGTGTTGATGGCGTGGACGCTCCCCACCGCCGCGATCGGTTGGCCGCTGTGGCTGCTTCGCATCGCCTGCGGGTTGTTGGGCGGGGTGGTGGCGCTGGGCTTTGTGAATGCCTATCCCGCGCTCTTCCTGCCGTTTTACGACGAGGGGTTGTATGCGAACGACAGCCACCGGACGTGTCAACGGGCGCTCACGTCGCTTCGCAACATCGCCCCACACGTCGGGGTGCTGGGGGGTTGGTTCGCGTTCGAGCTCGTCCGCCGCGACCGTCACGCGATCATGATGATCGCCATCATGGCACTCGGGTTCGCGATCCCGTTCACCATCGGAGGTTATTGGCACACCTTCGTCACGACCGCTTGGCCGATCGATTGGTGGAAGAACTGGGAGATGACGATCGGCTTGGGTGGCGGGTTGGCGATGGGGTTGGCGTTTTACGCCTTCCGCAACCTGGGGGCCGAAGCCTCGCATGAGATAGCGCGCGAAACACTGAGCGATCACCGATCGCGATCGTGGCGGGATGGTTTGACCGCGTCGCTGATCGGCGGGG
>JBEIRZ010000221.1:0-7277 GCA_040375695.1 Planctomycetaceae bacterium | reverse complement strand
GCTCCGTGAGACGCACCCGGAAAAGTTTCGGTCGTTCGGTTCGCCGGAGGCTTCGGTCCCCTGGCAGACGCTCGGTACGGGCGTTCTGCTCCTGAACCTCTTCTATTGGAACACCAACCAGCAGATCATCCAGCGGACCTTCGCGGCCGAATCGTTAGCCGAGGGGCAGCGTGGCGCGTTGATCGCCGCGTTCTTCAAAGTGCTCGCCCCTTTGATCCTGGTCATGCCCGGGATCGTTGCCCACCACCTCGATAGCCGAAACGAGCTCTTCAATCCGCTGCAACTCCAAGCCTTCCAGCAACAGGTTGACCAAGCGTACCAGCGCGAGGTTGTGGCCAACCCCTCGGCCGCGGCCGGGGTATCCGAAGCGGAGTGGAAGGCCAAACGGCTCTTCGAGGCGAAGAAGGACAAGGGTTATGGGACTCTCGTCAGCCTCATCCTCCCGAAATGGCTAACCGGTTTTTTCGCGGCGGTCATTGTCGGCGCGGTCCTCAGTTCGTTCAATTCGGTCCTGAATTCGATCGTGACGCTCGTCAGCTTAGACGCCTATCACAAGTACTTCCGACCCGACGCGACGGAGCGTGAGACGGTCCGATTCGGGCGGGTGCTCGGGACGATCATCGCGGTCGCCGCGATGGCGATCGCGCCGATGCTCGCGGGTCAGGACAGCATCTTCGGTTACCTGCAAAAGATGAACGGGCTGTACGCGATCCCGATCTTCGCCGTCGTGGTGATCGGGATGTTCACCACGCGGGTGCCGGCGATCGCGGCGAACGTCGCCCTGCTGTTAGGAGTGGTTTTCATCGCGGTCGTCTACTTCGCCCCCGGGATCGCCGGGCCGCTGGCCTCGATGAACGGATTCCATTTTGTCGGGCTCGTCTTCGCCCTGCTGATCGGCTTGATGCTCGCCTGGGGGAGGCTGGCCCCGGTGCCCGACGAGAACTTGAGCCTGGCGGGATCGGGCGAGTTCGTCCCGATGGAGCCCTGGCGGTACACCCGGGCGGTCGGGTGGTTCATCGTCGCCTTCGTCGTTTTGGTCTACGGCTGGTTCGCCTCCTGAGCACGGCGCAGGTGTCCACCTAGGGAAGCCCTTCCAAGGAGCGGTCGCTGAGGACCGCTAGGGGGGAAACTTTGACGGTTTTTCCGAAGTTAAGGGTATTTCCCGGCGGAATTTGGGACGTCGGTTCGTGGAAACTGTCCGGATCTTGACTTTCTGGTTACTCTGGAGGTCTTCGGGTCGTAGGGCCGGGGCAGATGCCCCGGGCTATGGGTCAACCCATTTTTATGCCCATTTGGGGAGCATTATGAGGATCGCGATGATCGGTACCGGGTATGTAGGCCTGGTGACCGGCACCTGTTTCGCAGAAAGTGGTAATGACGTTGTCTGCGTCGATATCGACCGCGCGAAGATCGAAGGGCTGCGGCAAGGGAAGCTGCCGATTTTTGAGCCGGGCTTGAAGGAATTGGTGCTCCGCAACATCGAGAACGGCCAGTTGACGTTTACGACCGACTTGGCGGAAGCGGTCGCGAATCACCAGATCATCTATCTCGCCGTGGGGACGCCCCCCGCGGAAGACGGCTCGGCCGACCTGACGGCGCTGCGTAAGGTCGTCGACCAGATCGCCCCGCACCTGACGGAAGACGCGGTCGTGGTCACCAAGAGCACGGTTCCGGTCGGCACCAATCAGTACATCTTTGAGCGGCTTTACGAGTTGCTCGGTCGGCGGGTCGACGTCGCCAGCAACCCCGAGTTCCTCAAAGAGGGTGCCGCGATCGACGATTTCATGAAGCCGGACCGAGTGGTCGTCGGCGTCCGTGACGCGCACGTCGGTGAGATCCTACGCGAACTCTACCAGCCTTTTTTAAGGACCGATAACCCGTTCTTGGTCATGAGCCCGCAATCGGCGGAATTGACCAAGTACGTTGCCAACGCCCTGCTGAGCACGAAAATTTCGTTCATCAACGAGATGGCGAACCTGTGCGAGCGGATGGGCGGGGACATCAACGACGTCCGTCGGGGGATCGGCCACGACCAGCGGATCGGTTTCGCCTTCCTCTTCCCCGGGGTCGGCTACGGCGGGAGCTGTTTCCCGAAAGACGTTCGCGCGTTGTCGAGCATGGGGCGACAACTGGGGCTCGAAACGCGAATCCTTGATGCCGTCGATGAGGTGAACCATCGCCAGAAGACCGTGTTGCTCCGGAAGATCGGTGATCACTATGGCAGTGACTTGGCGGGCAAACGCTTCGCCGTTTGGGGGTTGGCGTTCAAACCCCGCACCGACGATATCCGCGAAGCCCCCTCATTGACGTTGATCGATTACCTGATCGAACAAGGGGCCGTGATTCAGGTGCACGACCCTGAAGCGACGGGGCATATCCGTGACATTTATGGCGGCAAGTTGATCTATTGCGAATCGGCGATGGACACCCTCAACGGCGTAGACGCGTTGGCGATCAACACCGAATGGAAGGTCTACCAGAACCCGGACTTCGAAGAGATGCGGACGCGGATGCGCGAGCATGTGATCTTCGACGGCCGGAACCTCTATGACCCGGAACGGATGAGCCGTATGGGCTTCACCTACCACAGTATCGGACGGGGCACCGTTCACGGCCGAAAGTCGACCGCCGCTGTCAATTAACGATCGGCGGTGCCCGGCGCGACCGCGTGCCGGCTGCGATTTGGCCCGGCGGGACGGCTTCGGCGGCGTTGAAGGGCGGGTGCCGGCGAAAGGCGGGGGTGTTGCGGCTCTGGACGAAACGTGCTTTGCAAACGATGATTTCGGTTGCCGGGCGCGTCCAGGATCTGCCGGCGTAAGATCTCCTTCTGTCCACTGTCCCCCGCATCGAGCCACCCCGTTCGAGCCCAACGTTCGGAATCGCCATGAGTTATCAGGTTGTGTTGTTGCCCGGCGACGGGATCGGACCGGAAGTCGTTGCCGGAGCCGCACGTGTCCTTGAGCGGGTCGCCGAGCTACAGGGGTTTCGGCTCAGCTTTTCTGAACACCTGATCGGCGGGATCGCCATCGACACCTGTGGCAACCCGCTGCCGGATTCGACGATCGCCGCTTGCCGGGCGAGCGACGCGATCTTGTTGGGGGCCGTGGGTGGCCCGAAATGGGATGACCCGACGGCAAAGACCCGGCCGGAGGCCGGGCTGCTGGGGATTCGCAAGGCGCTCGGGCTGTTCGCCAACCTGCGGCCGATCGTCCCGTTCGAGGAACTGCTCGACGCCTCACCGCTGAAGCGAGAGGTGATCGAAGGAACCGATATTCTGTTCGTCCGAGAATTGACCGGTGACGTCTATTTCGGCGAGTCGGGGCGGACGGGTACGGGCCCGGACGAGACCGCGTTCCAGAACATGATCTACAGCGTCGCTGAGGTCGAACGGGTCGTAAGGCTCGCTGCCCAAGCGGCACGTCAACGCAAGAACCACCTCACCAGTGTCGACAAGGCGAACGTCCTGGAGCCGAGCCGACTTTGGCGGCAGGTGGCCCAGCGGGTGATGAAGGAGGAGTTTCCGGATGTTCGTTACGACGTCGTGCTGGTCGACGCGATGGCGATGCACCTGCTCAGTCGGCCCCGTGATTTCGATGTCGTGGTGACCGCGAACCTCTTCGGCGATATCCTAACCGACGAGGCGTCGATGCTCCCAGGGTCGCTTGGGATGTTGCCCAGCGCGTCCTTGGGTTCCGGTGGGCCGGGGTTGTACGAGCCGATTCACGGTTCGGCCCCCGACATTGCCGGGAAGGGGATCGCCAATCCGCTGGCGACAATTTTGGCTGCCGCGATGATGCTTCGCCATTCGCTCAAAGAGCCTGCGGCGGCCGATCGGATCGAGACCGCGGTACGGAAGGTGTTGGCGGACGGTTTGCGGACCGGCGATATCGCGCCCCGGGGCAGCGGCATCCGGCCGCTCAACACGGAACAAATGGTGGAGGCCGTATTGGCCCGACTCGCGTGATCGCACTGCTGTTCATTTCCTTGGCATTGTCATTTTCACCGGGAGTCGATGCCGGCGCTCGCAGCACCCTCCCTGCCGACCCGGCGGCCGTGGTAGCACCCGCCGATCAACCCGTGACGGCTCCCCCTGGTGGCGACGTGTCGGCGCAGTCTCAAACCGGTGTCGCCGTCGTCCCGCCCGGAACGGAAGTCGTGTCCCCGCAACCGGCTTGGATGAACGCGGCCTCGTACTGGTTGATCGCGGTGATCATTTTTGCCCTTTCGGCGGCAAGTCTGACCTCGGCGTTGATGTCGCGTCGTGACATGGTCGCGACGGATGACCCGCTGATGAGGCGGTTCCGAACCAAGCTTCGGGTGTGGTGGGTGATGACCGCGATCTTGATGATCGGGTTTTTGTTCCACTACGTCGGGACGGTGATCCTGTTCGGGTTGGTGTCGTTTTGGGCGCTGCGGGAATTCATCACGATGACGCCGACGCGTCGCGGCGATCATCGCACGCTCTTTTGGGTCTTTTTTATTTTCCTGCCGATGCAATACCTGTTGGTGTTGCTAGGGAACAGTTCTCCGGAGTGGCTTTTTGGGCGAAGCGACATCGATTTTTACGGGCTCTACAGCATTTTTATCCCCGTCTACGCCAGCCTGTTCATCCCGGCGCGGATCGCGTTGTCGGGGGATTCGAAGCGGTTCCTGGAACGCAGCGCGATCATCCAGGCCGGGCTTCTGATTTGCGTCTATTCGCTCTCGTATGCCCCTGCCCTCTTGGAGCTCAAGTTGATGAAAACCGACGGCACGGTCTGGGGCGGGCGAAACGTGTCGCTGTTGCTGTTCATGCTTTTGATCGCCCAATTGGCCGCGTTGTTCGAGCGGCTTTGGAGCCGTTGGGGCGGCCGTCACCTGTTGGCCGCGCGGATCAACGGCAGCCGCACTTGGGAAGGCCTCTTCGGGTCGATGGTGACGACCGGTTTCATCGCCGCGGCGCTCTATTGGGCGACGCCGTTCATGCCGTGGGAGGCGGGCGTGATGGGGGCGATCGTCGCCATGATGGCGATCGCCGGGACGTTGACGATGAGTGCCATCAAACGTGACCGGGGGGTGAATGATACAGGGACGTTGGTGCAGGGGCATGCCGGGTTGCTCGATCAGATCGACAACGTTTGTTTCGCGGCGCCGGTCTTTTATCACCTCACCCGTTTCTTTTACACATGAGCTTCCGAGGCCTGGCCGACTTTTTGCTTCACCCGGCCACGATTTCGCTCGCGGTGCACCTCGCTTTGGTCATCGGTCTGTGTGTCAGGGTGATCATGCGGAGGCGGCCGACGGGCGTGACGATGTCCTGGCTGCTGCTGATCGCCGGCATTCCCTACCTGGGCGGATTGGCTTATCTGTTGATCGGCGAGCGGCGGATCGGCAGGTCGCGTGCGGCCGGGTTGCTCGATCTCCGCAAAGCTTTCCGCACGCATTCGGCCGGGCTGTTGGCACCCGGTGTCCTCCCGGTCGACGTCTCGTCCGATCGCTCCCCCATCGCTTCGATCAGTCGCATGGGTGAGCGGCTGACTGGCTGCCCGTTGGTGGGAGGGAGTCGGCTTGAGCTTTTCCGGGACACCGAGGGGATCCTGACCCGAATCGCCCGCGACATCGATGGGGCGCAGGCTTCGGTCGCGATGGAGTTTTATATCTGGAATGCCGGCGGCCGGGGCGACGAGGTGCTCGAGGCGTTGATCCGCGCCGCCGAGCGAGGCGTCCGCTGTCAGGTGCTTGTCGACGCGTTGGGCGCCCGCACTTGGTGGAAAGGGGACCAGCCCGCGAGGCTCCGTGGCGCGGGGGTCGAGCTGGTCGAAGCGTTACCGGTCGGCCTTTTTCGAACCGTCGTCGGTCGGACCGATCTGAGGTTGCATCGCAAGATTGTCGTGATCGATCGGGCGGTCGCGTGGACCGGGAGCATGAACCTGGTCGACCCCAAGTTCTTCAAGCAGGATGCCGGGGTCGGCCAGTGGATCGATGCCATGGTTCGCGTGGAAGGGGTCGCGATCGCGCCGCTGCTCACGGTCCTGATGGGTGATCTATCGCTCGAAACGGCTCAGCCCCTGGCCGAGCTCCTCGACCCATATGGCCTCCCGAAGATCGCTCCCCGGGGAGACGCCAAGTTGCAGGTGATCCCTTCGGGGCCGGGTCAAAACGGTGACGCGCTGCTGCAAATGATTGTCGCTTCGGTGCATGCCGCCCAGGAGCAACTCGTTTTGACGACACCCTACCTGATCCCCGATGAGTCACTCTTGGCCGCGCTGCGGGCCGCCGCGGCACGTGGCGTTGATGTCGATTTGATCGTGCCGGAAAAGGTCGATTCTTTTCTCACCCGACACGCTTGCCGTTCCTACTTCGACGAATTGCTAGAGGCCGGTGTCAGGATCCGCCTATTCCGCGGGGGGTTGTTGCACACCAAATCGATCCGGATCGACCATCACTTGGCGATCTTCGGTACCGTGAACCTCGACATGCGGAGCTTCTGGTTGAATTATGAAGTGGCATTAGTGATCAACGATCGGGACTTCGTCGCGGCGCTTCGCGACCTGCACGAGTCGTACCTTCGCCAGTGCGATGAGCTCGATCGTGTCGCCTGGTCATCACGCGGGGTCGGATCAAGGTTGGTCCAAAACACCTTACGATTGGCCAGCCCACTGCTTTGATATTTGCCCGCTGCTTTGATATTCACTTGGGAGTAAAAAAGGGTGTGATCAGACGCCGCGTGGCGGTGTAGGAAAACAGCGGCTATAACCGGTATTCGGCAGCGGACAGACCGCACCGCATCCGAGGTTGCCGCTGCCTCCTTATGCCATTCTCCCTTTTCATCACCACTAGCCAGAGCCTCGTCATGCGTCCTGTCGCTTCGCGAGTTTCGTTTCTGCGAACCTTCGCCACGTCACTCGCCTATGTGGTGGCGACCTGCTTGGGGGTGTGGCCCCTGCCACGGGCTTTCGGCGAGGCTCCCACCCCGCAAGTCCGAACGCCACAATCGGCCGAGCCGGTGCGGTTGATCTTTGACACCGACATCGGCAATGACGTCGACGATGTGTTGGCGCTGGGGGTGATCCATTCGCTGCAGAGCCGACGGAAGTGCGAATTGCTCGCGGTGACGATCACCAAGGACAGCCCCCTCGCGGCACCGTTCGTTGATGCGGTCAATACTTTTTATGGTCGCGGCGCGGTTCCGATCGGCGTGGTGCGTGAAGGGAAAACGCCCGATCAGGGGAAATTCATCGGGCTGTCCGACGTCCGGGATGAAGGGCGATTGAGGTACCCCCGCGATTTGGAGCCGG